>CAZORO010000046.1:6841-18790 GCA_964581845.1 uncultured bacterium | reverse complement strand
GGATGGATCATCGAAGCGGTGAACAAGGTGGCTGCGCACTTCGCGGGGTGAATACCCCACTCCCTTCAGTTTCATGGAGTGGCGAATTCATTCGCTTTGGTTCATTTTTACGAACGACATCGTCCCTTGCGTCAAAAGGCGAATGAATTCGCTACTCCGGGTTGACCCTTATGCCACTTTGAAGATCGGATTCAACTGATCCGACAGCGAGTAGAGTTCTCCCAGTTCCTTTTCGGTAATGGGGGTAAACCGCATGGCCACATCCATGGCGAACCGGAAAAGATCATCCTCCCCAGGGGGGATCGCTGCCGTAATAGGCTGACTCAGGGTAAAACGCAACCCCAGCTCGGCCTCGTGGGGGTCGGTCAGGGGCTGATACCAGCATTTGCTGTACTTCGATTTGAGGGGATCATCCTGGGGCCAGTGTTGACGCGCCATGGCTTTCAATGCGAGCCGTACCACTCCCTTCGAGACCGCCCGTTCTATCACTTGAGGACCGAAATCTCCACGCGAATAACAAGCGAAGTTGACAGGGAAAAGAATCGAATCGAAATCATAACGGTCCATCGCGGTGAGCGCGGCCTCATGGGTATGCGCGGAAAAACCGAGAAAGCGTACCTTGCCCTGCTTCTTGGCCTCGATAAAGACCTCCATAGCCCCCCCCTTGGCGAAGGCGGCATCCACATCCTTCTGGACATCCACTAAACCATGCAGCTGGTAAAGGTCAAAGTGGTCTGTACGCAGACGCTCCAAGGAACGATTGAGCTCAAATTCTGCTTTCTCTTTGCTCCTTTCGCCTGTCTTGCACGCCAAGAACACATTCTTGCGGTAAGGTTCCAACGCGGGGCCAAGTTTGATCTCCGCATCACCATAACCGGGGGCGACATCAAAGTAATTCACTCCACGTTCGACAGCTTCAGCCACGGCCCGGTTGGCTGTGGCGGGTTCAGCGTTGGTGACCACAATTCCTCCGAATCCAATGATGGAGAGGTCGATACCGGTCTTGCCATAGGGACGTGTTGGTAACTTGGGCGCATTCGTCGATTCAACCTCTCCGGCCAAACTTGATTGTGACAGCCGCAGAATGGCTGTGGTGACAGCCGCTGATTTCAGGAACTCCCTGCGATTCATGGTAGTGGCACCTCCTTCGGTCTCATGGATGACTTCCATTTTAACAATCCTTTCCAGGAAGGATACCCACAACTGAGGGGTTCTCAGGCACGGACTTCGGATTACCATTCTGGGGATGAAGGACGGCGGGGCCACCTTCTAGGCGGGTGACAAACCTCAACCCCTTCCGCAAGGGGGATGAGATGAGGAGGAGGAAACTCTCATGGATTTTGTCCAACTGGGCCGTACAGACCTGAATGTCAGCATGATTTGTTTCGGAACTTGGGCTATCGGAGGCTGGTGGTGGGGGAAGGCCGATGATAGGGAGTCAATCGAGACAATCCACGCGGCCTTGGATGCGGGAATTAATTTCTTCGATACGGCGGATATCTATGGCGGGGGACGTGCCGAGACAGTACTAGCCAAGGCGCTGGAGGGGCAAACGGATGTGATCATCGCCACCAAGGGCGCGGTTCAATTCGATGATCAGTGGATGACTGGTGTCAGCAATGAGAAGGGTTACCTAAAGAAAGCTTGTGAGGCCTCACTTAAACGTCTCAAACGTGATGTGATCGATCTCTACCAGGTTCATTGGCCCGATAACAAGACACCGGTGACCGAGACGATGGAGGCAATGGCCGAACTTCAGAAGGAGGGTAAGATCCGCTACATCGGTCTATCGAATTTCGGGCTTAAGGACCTCGAAACCGCTTTGGACACAGTCCGCTACGAGTCCATTCAACCTCTCTACAATCTGTTCCACCGCGAGATCGAGGAGGAGATCCTACCCTTTTGCGAGGAAAATGAGATCGGTGTGCTCGCTTACAGTCCCCTGGCATCAGGTCTCCTGACCGGCAAATTCGAGCCCGGTTCGAAATTCCCTGAGGGTGACCATCGGCGAGAGCATCCTGACTTTCAGGGCGAGACATTCGAACGGAATCTACGAATCATCGAGAATTTGAAGTTCTATGCCGAAAAACTTGAGTGTACAGTGACCCAGCTTTCGGTCAGCTGGGTTCTGGCTCATCCTGAATTAACCTGCGCGATCTGTGGGGCACGGCGTGCGATGCAGCTCGATGAAATCGTGGAAGCTTTGGATTACCCACTCTCGGAAAGTCAAGTCGAGGAGATCAACCAGATTGTTGAAACCACTGAATAGAACAACCCGCCCCGTCTGCTTGTTTTTTTTCTGGTTGGAAATATTAAGCCTGGGATGTATAAACCCGGCGGGTGCCAGGGAGTCTCCCTATGCCCAATGGATCAATGGACCCTCAACGGATCCCGCTTACTTCCCCATCGGGATTTGGCTTCAGGATCCCAGGGATGCGAAGGCATACAAGGCCGCGGGGATCAACCTCTTTGTGGGATTATGGAAAGGTCCCACCAAGGAACAACTCAACCGGCTCAAATTGGACAAGATGCCTGTCATCTGTGATCAAAATGAGACCGGCCTTATCTATCGGAACAAGAAGATCATCATCGGCTGGATGCATGGCGATGAACCCGACAACGCTCAGCCCCTGCCCCTGGGAGTTGGGTATGGATTTCCTATCCCTCCCGAGGATGTCAAAACCCAATATCAAACCTTGCGGAAGGCCGATCCCACCCGGCCCGTGCTCCTGAACCTGGGGCAGGGTGTCGCTTGGGACGGGTGGTGGGGACGTGGTCCCAGAAGTGGACACCCGGAGGATTATCCCCTTTATGTTCAGGGATGTGATATCGCTTCCTTTGATATCTATCCCGTTGCGCATCCCCACACCGATGTGGCTGGCAAGCTGTGGTATGTCGCCGAGGGAGTCAAACGCCTGGTGGCCGCCTCGGATCCCCCTAAAATTGTGTGGAATGTCATCGAGGCGGCGGCAATTAACTCTGACAAGAGACCCACCCCTCAGCAAATCCGCTCCGAGGTCTGGATGTCTATCATCCATGGTTCACGTGGCATCATCTACTTTGTCCATGAGTGGAAACCGAAGTTCTGTTCGCGCGTCCTCATGGAGGATGTGGACCTTTACAGGGGAGTCAAAGCGATCAATGAAGAAGTTCATAGCCTCGCGGCGGTCATCAACAGCCAAGACCAATCCGTTCAGATGGAAATCACCTCATCCAATACGGAGATTCCCTTGGCTTCTATGGTAAAACACTGGGGAGAAACGGATTACCTATTCACTGTATCAATGCGGGATGGAGCCACCACCGGAAGGTTCAAGATACAACCTCCTGCTCTCTTCAGCACTGCCGAAGTTCTAGGCGAGTCGAGAACACTGAACATCAAGGAGGGAGCCTTCACGGATGACTTCGAGGGATATGGAGTCCATTTGTATCGTTTGCGGAAATAGTAATTCGGAATACAGGAAACAGCGGGAGTAGCAAATTGATTCGCTTTGTACCAATCCCGTAAGCCATGTCGCGTCTCTGTCCCGCTATACGAATGAATTCGCTACTCGGATTTGGGTTGTTCTTACAGAACACTTTGTTTTTTGGGGAGGTTATACTCAATGAAGGTCTGCATGTGTTCCCATCCTGGTCTATTTCTTTTGGTTAGTGTCATCTTCCTTTGCTGGTCCACCGCCGGACAGACAGAGGGTGAAAAATACTTCTTCCACCTCGATCTGACCGAACCCGCCAATCAAGGCAAGGCCATCCCCTTGCATGATATCGAGAAGCTGGAATACACCAATGAGGGATTGGTGATCCATATAGGTGGAATAGATCCTTATGTGGCTGGGCCTTCCCGTGATTACCCGGAAAACACCCCCTTGTGGTTCCGTGTCCGGCTAAGGTCCGATACAGAGGGAATGGCCCAGTTATTTTGGGCCACCGAAACAATGCCCACCTCCGAGGAGAGATCGGTCCGTTTCGGAATCAACTCCGGCTGGGGTGAGTATGAGGTTCCGGTCCCCTCTTTCGGCAAGGGATACCAGATCCGCTTTGACCCGCCGGGAGACAAGGGAGTCTGTGTGGTCTCCTGGCTGGAGTTCGAAACCCGCATGATTCCTCCCACCCCCAAATGGCCTCAACCACCAGCGCAGGAGGTGGTGGATAAGGACCAAGCCAGACAGATTCAATCGGGGGATCTTGCAGTCACTTATGGCTCCGCTGGCTTTGGCAACTTCGAGATCTCCGTGGACGGCGAACCCTTTGCAAGGGGTCTATCAAATTCCTTGATCGGTACCCTTAAGGACGATCAAGTCCAGTGGACCCCCTATGGCGGCGGTGAAGGAAGTAATTTCACACTGAGTAAAAGGAACAATGACAAACTCAACGCCCAATGCAGCTTCCTGGATGTGGATGGGGGTCACTGGAAGCTTTCTCATACCTTCACGCCAGCCAAGGTGGAAGGAGCCATCGATGTGGAGATTACTTTTATGGCCGATCAAGACCGGGAGGTAGTCTACCTGCCGGTTTTGATGATCTTCCCAGGAGCCGGTTCATTTGGGACGAAGAAAGATCAGGCGCTCTTCTCGGGGCTGGAGTACCTTGCGGATGAACCGAGTAGTTCCACCGCCGATCTGAAAGGTCCGGAAGCCAATCGTCAAGTTCCCGATACCCTGAAGATCACCTTTCCTTTAATGGCTTTAGTGGAGCAGGGACAGTACCTGGGCCTGATCTGGGAGAAATCCCCGGATATCGCTGCGGTGTTCGACTCGCCTGACCGGATGTATGGCTCCGGTGGGCATGTTATGGGCTTGATTATGCCAGGCGCGGAGGGAACTAACCGTGAAGAAGGCAACCCGCTGCCCTATAAAGGTCTCAAAATCCAGGCTGGCAAGCCATTGGTTCTCAAGGCTACCCTGATCGGGGGACAAGGGGAGAGCGTGGTCCCGGCGATTCAGAAATATGTCGAGCTACATGGCTTACCTGATCCTCCAGATCCGGGAACGGATCTGGAGGGATACCTTTATTTGGCGGCGAGAGGCTGGCTGGACTCAGCCATCCGCAGGGGGAACACCTATGTTCACGCCGCGGCAGTTCAAAACATGGCTTATCTGGCCCCCTATCACCCCTGCGCGGAAGTAGCGATGTGGTTGAAATGGCTGGCCAGACAGGACGGGAGCAGCAAGCTCAGGGAACCGCTCAAACAAGCCGCCAAAGAGACCCTGGAAGCACTTAGGCCCGATAACCTGATCTTCTCAAGGCTCTCTCATGTACCACCCCCATCCATCCCTCTCGTGTTCGGCAATGTGGCGGATAACTTAGACAGGGTACGTGAGAATGTCTCACACCATTTGGCGCGGTTCAATGAGAACGGTGTGGTGGTTTACCACCCTGAGCCGGGTAAAAACGATTATGGTAAGACCCACTATGAGAACCACGCCAATGGCCTGACCGCCGCTTCACTCTTCCATGTGCTTGAGGGAGCCGCCTTGTTGGGAGATCAGGCGCTCATCGATAGGGGACTTGCTCTCTTGGCTCAACAGAAGGTGTACCACAACACGGTCCCCCGTGGAGCGCAGACTTGGGAAGTTCCTTTGCACACCCCGGACATTTTAGCCTCCGCCAACATGGTCAAGGTCTACACCCTCGGCTATCAGTTGACCGGACGGAAAGAGCTTCTTGAGGAGGCGCGTTATTGGGCTTGGACCGGACTGCCCTTTGTGTACCTCGTGCCCCCAGTGAACAAACCGATCGGGTTGTATTCGACGATCGCTGTTTATGGTGCCACCTGGTGGATCGCCCCGGTGTGGATGGGGCTGCCAGTTCAATGGTGCGGACTGGTCTATGCCCATGCCCTCTATGGCCTGAACCAGATCGATCCGAATCCAATCTGGAAGAAGGTGGCGGATGGCATCACCGCCTCCGGTATTCAGATGGTGTGGCCTGAGAGCGACCCGGACTACAGGGGGCTGTTACCCGACTCCTTGCATCTGCGGACTCAGGGACGCAACCTCACCGCCATTAATCCCGGCACTCTGTTGGGAACCTCAGTTGGAAATTATTGGTCTTCCCCGCTCAACAGCTTCCACTCCCTGCTGGAGAATGGAGTCCTCCTTCATTTACCAGGGACAATAAGCGATCTGGAATCGGCGGCAAACAGTCTGTCCTTTACAGCTGGTGGCTGGCCGGAGACCCCCTATTGGGTTCTCTTCGCGCGTGTTCCATCAGAACCAGAAGTGGAGGTGAATGGCGATACTATGGTGAGGGGAGAGGATTACACATACGACGCAAGCGCCAAGAGGCTGATTCTTAAAGTCGAAGGAAAACCTAAGGTGAGCGTGGCTTGGTGAAACTTGATAGAGTGGCGAATTCATTGGCTGGATGAATTACAAGCGAATGAATTCGCTATTCCGGTAAAGGGCCCTACTCGAGGAGTTTCAAGTATTTGTCTCTGGCTTGCTCATACCAGGCGAGCACCTTAGCTCCAGCCGCATCTGGAGAGGGGATCTCGCCGCGGAGTTGATTGAGCCGTTGCTCGATCTGGGTGGCGAAACTTTGGGCTTGGGTTTTATTAATCCAGCGCGCTCCACTGGAAAGGACATAGACTGGACTGGTGTGGGCATAGCGGACAGGGGAGGCTGAGTCCACCCGGGCTTCGAAGGCACGTGCCGCGATCCAGCCCCCCTCATCGGTGAGAATCTCAAAGTCCTTGATGGTGAAGTCGGTGGTGGTGGAGATCGGTAGGCTGGCGGCCACTTCGCCATTGTACACCAGCTCAACACAGCTCAAGGGCCGTTTCGAACGCGCGCCAAGAGAAATTTTCAACTTATCTCCCGCGAAACTCCTGTGAACCTCACCGGGATCACGGCTATTCACTCCCAAAGACAGAAGCGGGCCATTGGTTGCCCAACTTTTCCCAGCCTTGAGACTCTTGACAAAAGACCCAAAAGAAAAGCCTCCAAACACTCTTGAAAAGACACGTGCACCGCCAGCCCTGTCAAGGGGCGCAAGGGTCTTTTCTGTCGCCAGACTGGCCGCGCTAATGGGGATTTGGAATCCGCAATCAAGGTAACGGTAGTATGACTTGAAACGTTCCAGCACCTGCTCCTCGGTCCAGACCTCATCCGCGGAGTGCTGTGGTCCAACAATCCTCATTGTATCCACCCAGCCAAGTGCGGCTAAAACAGGAACCTCCTCACCATCAGGATTGACCACATCAACCAAACCAGATAACCCTCTTCCTTTCTCGATCGTGGGCAGTTGGCTGGCTGAGAAGGGGGTCTCATCCATAGACATGGCCGAAAGGGCCGAAAGGAGGTTGAAGTCACCAAAGTTCCAGTCACGCCCACTATAGGCACGCGCCCCTGGGTGGTGGACCACTCCACGTTCATTTTTCTTCTCAGGATCGGCAACCTCGGCCGCGGAAACAGTTTGGCAGGCCACATTGAGCGCAGCCGATCCTAAAATAACTGGCATTCGTGCCACGGGCACTCTCAGGTCCATATCTCCGGAGACCCAGCGATTGGCCGCGAGAGTCACATACGGGGACATCTGTAAAGTGGCCGTCCTGCCAGCCTCGGTGACAGAGAACACGATACTGGCCGTTGACCACCATAATCCACGGTCTGCATGGAGCTGGTATTTCAAACCTGTCTCCAAGTTCAGAGTGAAAGGACCCTCAGGATAGAAGTGATCAACACCCTCAATCGGGTAGAGACCTTTCTCCATCGGTTTGACAGCAATTCCCTGTGAATCCAATACCAGGCAACGGACAGGGATCGCTTCATGAGTGTTTTTGTCCAGGATCTGGACTTTTATCTCTTCAGCCGGGGCATTCCGGCTAAGAAGTGAAAGGGCAACGAATGAAAGGATTGTACAAAAAGGGATCATGTTGGTCATAGGGATACTCGCCATCCTTATCATGTTCACTCGGGCCCTCAAGCGTCTGCGGAGATCAACGTGCCATATAGGGTTTGGCGCGTCTATTAAGACGGTAGATGAATGCCAGGATCTCAGCCAAGGCAGCATAAAGTTCCTCGGGAATCAATTGCCCCAAGTCAAGCGCGGCCAACAGCTCCACCAGGTCTGGATCTTCATGGATATGAACCCCATGCTCCCGTGCAATCTGAAGGATCTTTTCCGCGATTTGGCCTTGCCCTTTCGCAACCACCCTGGGAGCCGGGTCTTGTTTGGGATCATACCGTAGGGCTACCGCTTTCTTGCGTGGGTGTTCGCTGGCCATGAGCTGCTTCTGGAACTCTCCTACCTTCGAGAACGAAGGCTAAAATAGGATCCTTTCGGAAACAAGGGATGAGACGATGAGAAACAGCATGTTCTCACTTAGTTTCGTGCAGCAGGTGGAAGGAATGGAATCACGGTAAATCTGGCGAATCCATCCGGACGGCCCCCTTGACGCCAGATGTTTCCCCTGCTTTTCGTTCCATTGGTCGGTGAATAGACTGTATCACTAAAGAATCCAACGCCCCTGATCGTATCGGCAAAAGCATCGAACTTATTATCCGGACCATTACTTGAGAGCAGGTACCAATTCGAGTCCTTATTGTCCGGGTGGGTGTTGTCCTGAATATAGCCATCCAGACGGATCGGCCAATAGTGGTAGAGGATATTGTAGGGTTCCTCGGGAAATGGATCGGGCAACCGCCCCTCGTTGATGTAGGGGATCGGCGTGGTCAGATTGTTGAGTCCACTAGGGGTGGTTTTACCACGTGGAGTCGTGCGGAGCGGGTAGAACTTAAAATCCTGATGATACTGCTCCAAGGCATTGGAGACGACGCGCAGCTCGGCATTCGCTCTGACCGCCAGCGCACGGGTCTGCGCCGCCAGGAAGTTGGGGAGCGCGATCGAAATTAAAATCAGGATGACTGCTATGACAATTAAGAGCTCGAGCAGGGTGAATGCACGAGCAAATGAGTGTAGTGTTTTCATAGATGGAGAAAGATTATACTCAAATGGAGGCCAAAATGAAGGTGGTTGTTGGAATTTCTGGAGGCATTGCAGCATACAAAATACCTAAATTTATTTCACTTCTAGTTGAGGCAGGTCATGAGGTCAGGGTGATCTCGACAACCAATGGTCTCCGTTTTGTAAGCCCGCTGACCCTTGCCACGATATCGGGTCACTCAGTTGAAAGTGATTTGTTCTCAATGGAGGGCAGTCATGGGATGAGTCATATTCACCTGCCTGAATGGGCGGACTTGATCCTGGTGGCGCCCGCAACGGCGAATTTATTGGCGAAGGTAGCGAATGGATTGGCTGATGATTTGGTATCCACCCTGATCTGCGCGGCGGGAACCGGCGAAGATGCCGCTTGCCCGGTCGTCTATGCTCCCGCCATGAACACCCGCATGTGGCATCATGCAGCTACACAAGCCAATGTCCAAAGGATCCGTTCTTGGGGAGGGAAAATCATTGAACCGGAGAGTGGACGCCTAGCCTGTAATGTGTATGGAGAAGGACGGATGCCGGAGCCAGAAACAATCATTCAACAGCTCCATGAATGGGGCCTTCTGTCCTTATCCGCGCGGTAAGGATACGCTATATGGAGATTTGGGGGCGCGGGAGCAAAGAGGGGATCATGGCGTTTGTGACACCAGTCGGAGGCGTCATGGATTGCCCCGCGCCCACCTTTCCAAGAGGAGAACGGTCATGATCGTCACCTGTGTTCACGTCTGTGTGAAATCCCCACATGTACAGGATTTCATCGAAGCCACACTCAAGAACCATGAGGGGACCCGCAAGGAGCCTGGGAACCTGAGATTTGATGTACTCCAGCTGGCGGAGGATCCCACACGGTTCATGCTTTATGAGGTCTTCGAGTCCGAGGAGACCTCCGCCGCGCACAAGACCACTGAACATTACCTGACATGGCGTAAAGTGGTTGCCGATTGGATGGAAAAACCACGCGAGGGAGTGCCTTATAAGGTCCTCGCGCCATTGGACAAGGAACAATGGTGACTCCATCCTTCTCCTTCGCCAGCCTCCCCCACATTGTGTTTGGGTGCGGGAAAATCTCAGGTTTGGCGGACGCAATTACCCGGTATGGAGCCACCGCCCTGGTGCTGACAGGGGGCAAGTCCTTCGTCCATTCAGACCATTGGAATCAATTACAGAAAGACCTGATGGAAAGAAAGGTCCGGCTCATATACCGGAATTGTGTGGGGGAACCCTCACCTGACGGGGTAGATCAGGCCGTAGAGCATTTGTGCGGCGAGGGGATCGAGGTGGTTGTGGCGATTGGGGGAGGAAGTGTCATCGATACGGGTAAAGCGGTCTCGGCCATGCTGGTTGAGGGAGGTTCGGTCTTTCCTTACCTGGAGGGTGTTGGCACTGGCAAGATTCACAGGGGGAGAAAGGTTCCTTTTATCGCGGTTCCGACCACCGGCGGCACCGGCAGCGAAGCCACCAAGAACGCCGTCCTTGGAAAGATTGGACCGGATGGTTTCAAACGTTCGTTGCGGCATGACAACTTCATCCCAAACATGGCCCTGATCGATCCCGAGCTCACTCTCACTTGTCCTCCCAAAGTCACCGCCGCCTGTGGAATGGATGCCCTCACCCAATTGTATGAGTCCTATGTCTCGACGGGAGCATCTCCCCTAACCGATGCACTCGCTTTAGAAGGACTGACCTGTTTCTCCGGTAATTCTCTACACCGGTGTGTGGAGACTCCTGGGGATACCGAATCTCGTTCACAGATGTCCCTCGCGGCATTGTTGTCGGGAATCACGCTCGCTAATGCCGGCCTGGGTGTAGTCCATGGACTGGCTTCCTCTATTGGCGGTTTGTTCGACATTCCTCATGGGGTGGTGTGCGGGACTCTACTTGCCGAAGCGGCGAAGGCGAACATCACCAAACTGGCCAGTGAACAGGGCTGGGATTGTCCCGGGCTACAAAAACATGTCTTCGCCACGAAGGTCCTCCGTTTGGGGCAGGCAGATGACAGCCATGAGGAACTCTGTGGGATTCTGGTGAATACCTTCGAGAACTGGATCGAGGATTTGGAAATTCCCCGCTTGGGGGTATATGGCGTTTCCGAAGCCGATATCCCGAAGATCGTGAGCCAGACCGGGTTGAAGAACAATCCAGTCAAACTCACAGCTGAGGAGATCGGGGAGATTGTGCGGCGAAGGTTGTGAGACCAGTTCTGGCAGAGTGGCGAATTCATTCGCTGTGGGAACAAATGCGAATGAATTCGCTACTCCGTTGAAGGAGCTCCGCCCGAATGAGAAATGATTCTCATTCCGGTGGATTCAGCCTCACTTTTTTCAGAACGCAGAGAATCTATTTCTTTCCAGAAATGGATTCCTGCGGCGTGGAAGTACTCGATTTCAGCCTCCCGGCTCAGACCTCGCGTCTCTTCTTAGATCCATTCTTGGATACTCCTCTTCATTTCCACACAATCAAAGGTCTTTTTCACTTGACACCAGCTCCCTCGATGTGAAGACCCTCAACTCGCTATTGTCCGCGGTGTGATAATCTTCTCCCGCATGGACTTCACCCAAGCGGACGTCTGATTTCTTGTTTCGATGAACTCCGCAAACGATCTTGTTTGGTCTTCCATCCGATCAAACTCCGCCAACAGTCTAGCCTGTATTTCTTTCTTCATGCGAACACAGTCAAACGTCTTCAATGTCGCCGACATCGTAGATCTCCAGGGGACTCCTTATTTCTATTTGATTATACCCTTTCAGTACATTGACACCATTGAAACCACGGATACGGTCATAATTCACGATATCCCTAAAGTTCCAACTTAGGATGAGATCCGCTTTCGCAATTGTCGCGGCGGCGACATGTAAAGCATCTACTCGGCTCCTTTTCCCTACAACACCAGAATCAAGGTAAGCCCGAGCCAAGTCTTCCATATCCTTTGACAGAGATACCTCCACAACACTACCCACTGGAAGTTGTTCCACAAAGATCTGAATCGCACTCGGAGATCCG
>CAZORO010000046.1:0-6831 GCA_964581845.1 uncultured bacterium | reverse complement strand
GCGTGATACTCGATATAAGGATCGTGTACTTTCCCCGGCGTACAAGGTCGAAGAACCGGATCGATGCCTCTCTGAATTCCTCATCACCAATTCCGCCAAAGACAGACGTATCGACATAGACATCGATTCTTCTCACATCATAGCTCCCAGTGCCCTGCTTCCTTCAGGGACAGTCTATTTCCTCTCTTTCCCCAGAAACAACCCCACATCGATATACTGCCCGCCCTCATCCTGATGAGTATGAACCGCGAGGGTATTCTTTCCTGACTTCAGAGCTTCCTTCACTTCCCTGGTGATGTCATGGATTTCGTACCCATTGTTCCACCCGCGGCGTTCCCAGATTTGTTTCCCATTCAGATAGATTTCAGTTTTGTTGTCGAACCACACAAAGAGAGCCGCAAGATCGAATCCACTTTCCGTAGCCGAGAACTCCTTGCGCAGCCAGATGTCCTTGGTAGTCCATTCGGTGCCGAGCTTGTGGCCATCACCTGGATTGCCAAAACCTGGCTCTCCGTTCTTCCAGCCGGAGTCATCGAAGCCAGCTTCATTCCAACCTTGCGCGGGAGTATCAAGGGTGTATTTCCATGTTCCGGCTGCTTGACGGTCATGGGCGGTTGAGACAGCGATGGTCCACTCCACATCCACGGAAGGAATCTCATCCATGGGCGGATTCTTCTCATAGGCCGCTGTCCGGGTCTGGATGGCATGGAGACGGGGAAGATCGAACTTGGGTTTACGATCATAGGTGTAGATTCCATTGCGTTCCTGCTCCACATCGGTGAGCTGGGTGTAGCAATAAGCGAAGAAGTTGGGATTATCGAGGTTGGCATCCATCAGACCCTTGAAGCGGGCATAGTACTCATCCAGGGTCTTGGGCGCAGCGCCATATCCCCAACCGCCCTCGATATCCCAGCCAATGCCACCGAACTCGCTCACGAAGAAGGGCTTGCCCTTACCACTACGAAAGTCGGTGTTGTATTTAGACGGTAGCCAGCCAGAGAAGTGGAAGAAGGAATCCCACTTGGACTTATAGGACACCGGGTCCTGATTGTAATCATGGGCATCGCAAACATCTGCCTGGGGATGGGTGTGGGCATAGCCGCTGCTATCGAGGAGGGGACGGGTTGGATCGATACGGCGGGTCAGGTCGAGGATGATGTTCTGGATCCTGCCGGCCTCTGGCGGGGTTTCATTGAAGGGGCACCAACCGACAATGGCGGGGTGGTTGCAGTCGCGTGCCAGGATATCCTTCCATTCGCGGATGACCGGCTCATCGATACGGGTGTCGTTGTAGTTGAGACCCCAGTTGGGGTATTCACCCCACACGATGTAGCCGAGCCGGTCGGCATGATAGAGGAAGCGCGGCTCGAAAACCTTCTGGTGAAGGCGCGCTCCATTGAAGCCCGCGGCCATCGACATCTTGATATCGGCCTCCAGCGCGGCATCACTCGGAGCGGTCCAGATGCCATCGGGATAGAAGCCCTGATCAAGCACCAGGCGCTGGAAGACCGGTTTGCCATTGAGCAAAACCGCCCTTCCCTTGATTTCTACCTTGCGCAATCCGAAATAACTTGAGACCTCATCGATTACCTGGCCACCCTTGACCAAACGGAGTTTGATTGAATACAGGAAGGGATCCTCAATCGACCAGGGACGGATTTCCCCGACTTTCAGCCCCATGTGGGTCTGCCCCCACTCTACCGGCGCGGAAGCCTTTCCAGCCGGTTTTCCATCCATGGTAACCTCAGCTTCGAGAGTCACCCCCTCGCGCGGACCCACCACACGGGTGTGCAAGGCGACTCGTCCGCTCTGGGGATCGGTCACTGTATAGTGGTTCTCGATATGAGTGGTGGAGACTGCCTCCAGCCACACGGTCTGCCAGATGCCGGTGGTACGAGTGTACATGCAGCCATAGGATTCCAACTTATCTGATTGTTTCCCGCTTCCTTGCAGACCGGTGCGGTGGTCATCATAGACCTTCAAAGTGATCACATTCCCGCTCTCTTTAAGGGCATCAGTGATATCCAAGGTGAAGGGAGTCGATCCGCCACGGTGGAAGCCCACCTGGATGCCATTCACCCAGGCTGTGGTCTCTGAGTCACAGGCTCCCACATGAAAGAGCACCCTCTTCCCAGCCCATTCCTTGGGAATCTCCAGGTTGCGCCGGTACCAGACATACTTAATAAAGCCGGTGCGTCCCAACCCGGAGAGCTTGCTCTCGCGGCAGAAGGGCACGGTAATTTGATCGGGTAGTGGAGCATTGAGGAAATCCGCGTTGGCATCATCGGTTTCGGCGAATTCCCAAGTACCATTCAGATTGAGCCAGGCCTCGCGCATGAAGTCCGGACGGGGATGTTCGGCGCGTGGGATCTCAGCAGCCTGGGAAACAATATGAGTGGCGGTGGGAAGCGCCACGGTTAAAAGAATCACGCGAAATGCGGATGTCATGGGAAAAAACCTCCAAAGGGGATGACTTAAGGGAGATCGTGACATAGAGGGAGAGGTTTTGAGAAGGGCGGAAACCACACACCGCATTCTGGACAGATCCCAATCCCATGTTTAACTTAACCTTACAGATACAGGAATTCCCTGCCCTTTCCCCGATGGAGGATGGTTATGAAGACACGCATCGAGAAGGATTCACTTGGCGAGCTGGCGGTTCCCGCCGATGCACTGTTTGGAGTCCACACTCAACGCTCTCTCAACAACTTTCAGATCAGCGGACGGCGTCTTCATCCCGCGCAGATCAAGGCACTTGCTCAGATCAAGCAAGCCTGCGCGGAGGCCAACATGGAACTGGGTTCCCTCGACAAGAAAAAGGGCAACGCGATTGTCGAGGCCTGTAAGGAGATTGCCGGAGGGTTGCACCATGAAGCCATCCCCCTCGATATCTTCCAGGCTGGCTCGGGCACCTCCAGCAATATGAATATCAATGAGGTCATCGCCAACCGGGCGGCGGAGCTGCTCGGCGGGAAACGTGGTGACCGGGGCTTGGTCCATCCGAATGATGATGTCAACAAGGGGCAGTCGACCAACAATGTCTTTCCCTCCTCGATCCGTGTGGCGGCTCTCGATCTTTCGGGTGGGTTGTTGGCGGCGCTCAAGGTGCTGGTCTCCTCACTGGAAAAGAAGGCGCGCCAGTTCAAACGGATTGTGAAGAGTGGACGGACCCACCTCCAGGATGCAGTGCCGGTGACTCTCGGCCAGGCCTTCCAGGCTCATGCCTCGGCATTGATAAAAGATATGGACCGTATTCGCGATACCGAGAAGTTCCTGCGTGCATTGGGTGTCGGCGGGAATGCGGTCGGCACTGGACTGAACACCTATCCGGAGTTCCGTCCCCTGATCATGAAACACCTTTCGAAGATTGTGGGACGCAAGTTCGAGGTGCCCGCCGATCCGATCGAGACCACCCAGTATCTCACTGACATGGCTCACCTTTCGGCGGTGGCACGTCTGGCCGCTATCGATGTGGGTAAGCTTTGCAACGATCTCCGTCTGCTAGTATCAGGTCCAAATACCGGACTCAACGAAATCTCCCTGCCACCCGTCGAGCCGGGTTCCTCGATCATGCCGGGCAAGATCAACCCCTCGATCTGCGAGGCGGTCAACATGACGTGCCTGCAGGTGATCGGCAATGACCAGGCGGTATCTGCCGCTGCCGCTGCTGGCCAGTTGGAACTCAACACCCATATGCCGGTGCTGGGGTGGAACCTGCTGGATTCGCTCGATATCCTCGCCCAGGCCAGCCTGCACCTGGCGAAAAAGTGTGTGGATGGCATCACCGCCAATGCGGAACGGTGCCGCTGGTATGTGGAGAACAGTCCCAGTATAGCCACCGCATTGAACCCCTACATCGGTTATGACAACGCCGCCGGGGTAGTGAAAGAAAGTCTCAAAACCAAGAAACCGATCCCCCAAGTGATCATCGAAATGGGTTACCTCACACCCGCCCAGCTCAAGGAGGTGCTGGATCCGGTGGCGATGACACAGCCGAATTTGAGAAGGAAGAAGTAGAGGATTGGGTGGAGATACGCGGGAGGATTTGTCCCACAACCGGAGTGGCGATTTCAATCGCCTTGTGTCACCGATGCGGATGGCTCCATTGCCTCGCATCAAAAGGCGAATAAATTCGCTGCTCCGAAGAACCCACTGGCAAGATGTGAAACTCTGCCACAAAAGGCATCTGGGCCACCTCACAGAAAGCGGTTACCATGTCGATCATTATGAGAAACCATTGGATTCCCACCCTCTTCGTGTTCTCCGCCTTGATAACCCCATCCCAAGCCTTCGACACCCCCCCTCTCAAGGTGTGCATCGTCTCCGGCTCCTTCGAGTACAACTCGGATGAATCCCTGAAACCCTTCTCGGAGTTCCTGGAGCGGGAGTGCAACACCAAGGTCACCTTCCTTTCCGCGAATGGGGAGTGGGAGAACTTGCCTGGCCTGGAAGCACTCGAGACCTGTGATGTGGCCCTGTTCTACACACGGCGTTTGCGGATCACTGGAGAGCAGCTTGAGCTGGTGAAGCGATACTGTCTTTCCGGGAAACCGATCGTGGCGCTACGCACCGCCAGTCATGGTTTCCAGAACTTCCTGGAGTTCGACAAGGAGGTACTCGGAGGAAACTACGCCAACCACTTCTCCGGCAATGTCACCCAATGTGTGAGTGTGGTTCCGGAGGCCAAGGATCACCCGGTGCTTCAGGGAATCACGGATTTCCAGTCTTTCTCCAGTCTCTATAGAACCTCCCCCCTCGCGCCGGATTGCACGGTCTTGATGATGGGATCAGTGCCCAATGAGAAACCTGAACCGTGTGTCTGGGCGAGGACTTACAAGGGCGGGAAGGTGGTCTACATCGGAGTCGGCAAGGTTGAGGATTTCGAGAACGATACCTTCAAACGCCTCCTGGTTAACTCACTCTTCTGGACCGCCAACCGTGAGGTTGAACGTCAACCGCTTCCTCCGGTGTCCATGAAACAATTCAGGGAGGAAAGACCGCCATTCTCCCTGTTGCCTTTCTTCCTCCCATTGCGAGGGAGAATTGAGAAGGAGAATGGTTGGGAGGAGATTCACCAGACGATCCCTCTTCTTCCTTCCGGAACCGCTCTACTGATCTGCGATTTGTGGGACAAACACTGGTGCGATGGCGCCACTGAGCGAGTCAAACAGATCGCGGAAAAACTGGCTCCGGTGGTCAACCTGGCCCGTAAAAAAGGGATCCTCATCATTCATGCCCCCTCGGATACTTTGGCCTTCTATGCGGATCATCCTCAACTCAGACGGGTGGCCCTCGCACCCCCTGTCGATCCACCCGCCGAGAGGGTGGTCGAGGAACCACCCCTTCCCATCGATGGTTCGGATGGAGGTTGTGATACAGACAATCCTGTCCAATACCCTGCTTGGACACGTCAGATCGCTACCATCGAGATCGGCTCCGAAGACATTATCTCTCAGGATGGCCGAGCGATTTACAATTACCTGAAAGCACTAGGAATCACCAATATCCTGTACACAGGTGTACACACCAACATGTGTGTCTTGGGACGGAGCTTCGGGATGCGTCAGATGTCCAAGTGGGGGATGAACTGTTTCCTGATCCGTGACCTCACCGATGCCATGTATGACCCCAAGGATCCACCGCATGTCTCCCATGAGGAGGGCACGGAGTTGGTGGTTCAACACATCGAGAAATACTGGGGTTGGACAACCACCACCGAGGAACTGATGAAGGCGCTGGAGCCCTGATGAAAGCCAGCCTTTTCATCGTGTTACTGGCCGCAACTTGTACCTGCGAAGCTGAGCCTCCATCTCCCCGTCTCCAAGATCTCACCTCCGAGTGGGAAACCCCGGCGGTCCGCTGCCTGTGGAACTTTTTCAACCTGTACAATCCCAAAGTGGTTCAAGTGCCTGAAGGTGAATACCCCTTTAAGATGTGGTTCTTCGGCTGGGCAGTCGAGAAACCTGCCCAGACCGATGAGATCTACTATGCGCGATCGAAGGATCTCTTGTCTTGGGAGGTCTATTCCGGAGAGACCAGGTGGGACTCGACGATGACTCCGAGTCTGTGGGTTCCTGTTCTCGTACCAGGCAAGGAGCGATATGACTCCGCGGCCAGTGGCGATCCCTCGGTGGTGCTCAAGGATGGGGTTTACCATATGGCCTATTCCTCGGTGGGTTTTGATTTCGTACCTCACCCCGGCCCTCTCCCGCGAGGAGAGGGAGTTGAACCTCACCCCAACCCTCTCCCACCAGGAGAGGGAGTTGAACCTCACCCCAACCCTCTCCCACAAGGAGAGGGAGTTGTTGACCGAATCTATCTGGTCAATTGCATTATGGGGGCAACCTCCACTGATGGAATCCATTGGGAAAAGAGCGCTGGACCGATTCTGATCTGGAAGGAGGAGTTCACCAACCGCTGGGCGCTGGTGGATGGAAAGATCGGCCCGGTACCCGAGGAGTACTATGGGAGTTACCATCGTCCTTCCCTGCTGTTCGATGAGGGGCGCTGGCGTTTGTGGTTCGACTACTTTCATCCGGGGACCTTTCTGTCACTGGGAATTGCGGAAAACAGTGGTGATTTCCTGAATCCTTTGGACTGGAAAGTAATACGAGCTGAAAAAGAACCGCTCCTTAAAGACTGGCCCAATCCAGCGGTGATACGTGTGGGTGAGAAATACCTGTCCTTTTCGGACGCTCCTGGATATCCGGGCGGGATGGGTGGTGATGGCCGTCAGATCACCCTTGCCGAGTCGGCGGATGGAGTTGACTGGAAAGTGCTGGGGCATATCCATCCCGAAGGCATGGCCTCTTCGCATGTACCCGAACCCTT
>CAZORO010000045.1:0-18808 GCA_964581845.1 uncultured bacterium | reverse complement strand
AAGCGCTCTTCACACTCGCCAGTCAGCTGTCAGCCATTGCGTATCAGAATGTGCAGCAAGCGCGATTCATCACCGAACGCAAGCGTGCCGAGGAAGAACGGGAGAAACTGAGAGAGCAGTTGACCCAGGCCCAGAAAATAGAGTCGATAGGGCGGCTGGCGGGAGGGGTGGCTCATGACTTCAACAACATGTTGGGGGTGATCCTTGGACATACGGAGCTGGCCCTGGAGCAAGTAGATCCATCTCAGCCAATCTACGCCGATCTTCAAGAAATTCAGAAGGCAGCCGACCGCTCGGCTGGCCTTACACGTCAACTCCTGGCCTTCGCGCGCAAGCAAACCGCCATGCCGAAAGTTATCGACCTGAACGAGACCATAGAAGGAATGCTCAAGATGCTGCGGCGGTTGATCGGAGAGGATATCGATCTTCTCTGGCTACCAGGCAAGAATCTGGGACGAGTCAAGATGGATCCTTCCCAGATCGACCAGATATTGGCCAATCTTTGTGTCAACGCCCGGGACGCCATTGGTGATACGGGCAGGGTCATCATCGAGACTGGGACTGCATTTTTTGATGAGGAATACTGCACGATACACACAGAATCCGCTCCTGGTGAATATGTGTTGTTAGCCGTAAGCGACAATGGCCGTGGAATGGACTCCGAGACGCTCTCGCACTTATTTGAGCCTTTCTTCACCACCAAGGAGTTGGGTAAGGGCACAGGCCTTGGGCTGGCAACGATTT
The DNA here is from genome assembly GCA_964581845.1 of uncultured bacterium. Taxonomy (GTDB): domain Bacteria; phylum Hinthialibacterota; class Hinthialibacteria; order OLB16; family OLB16; genus OLB16. The sequence continues at coordinate 18,064 of CAZORO010000045.1, read as the reverse complement.
ACGGCATCGTGAAACAGAACAGTGGTTTCATCAATGTTTATAGTGAGCTTAACCAAGGGACGACTTTCAAGATCTACTTTCCGCGGCACATGGGCAAGGATGAACAACCAGGGGAGAAAGAGGGTTCAACTGAAGCTACTGAACCTATCCAGGCTACCATCCTGTTAGTGGAAGATGAGCCAGCTATCCTGACCATGACCACGGAGATGCTTGAACGCCATGGATATACAGTCCTGGCGGCCGTAACTCCGGGAGAGGCGATTCGTCTGGCCGAAGATTATACAGGCCAGATCCACCTGTTGATGACCGATGTAGTCATGCCTGAGATGAATGGCAGCGACCTGGCCAAGACCCTGCTAACCCTGTATCCTCATTTAAAATGCTTATTCATGTCAGGATACACCGCTGATGTGATTGCACACCACGGAGTGTTGAAAGAGGACTTGAAATTCATTCAGAAACCTTTTTCTTTGAAAGACCTTACTTCCAAAGTGCGGGAGGTTCTGGAATGTGAACGTGAGAATCTCCTGTAATGATATCCACGCAAGCAATGGGACCAAACAGGAAATCTAGCGCATGGATAGCCGGAACGGTTGTGGTGGTGCTCATCACTGGAGGGCTACTCAGTTGGTGGATGGTCCACCGTGTCGACCAGGATATGCGCGAAACCTTGTTGCGGCAGACCCGGATGGTGGCACAGGCAGTCAACATTAATCGTGTCAAGACACTCACGGGCACTGAAGCTGACAAAGGTAATCCTGACTACGCACGTCTCAAGGAACAGTTTGCCGCGATAAAAAAGGCCAGCAATCAATGCCGGTTTGTTTATCTCATGGGCCGTAAACCAACTGGCGAATTGGCCATCCTTGTGGACAATGAACCACCCGAATCTCAAGACTACTCACCACCCGGCGATGTATATAAAGAGGCATCGGAAGGTGAAATGCGTGTATTCGCCACCGGCCAAGAGAGTGTCGTGGGGCCTTTTGTAAACCGCTGGGGGGTGTGGGTCTCTGCTTTTTTTCCACTTCGTGATCCCCTTACCGGTGACCTGATTGCTGTTTTCGGGATTGATGTTGATGCGGTTACCTGGAGGCAAGCGGTCTTTGCCGCGGCGGTGTGGCCTTTGGTATTCACCTTCGCGGCGCTAGCTTTTCTGGCCTTGAGCATCCTCCTGGCAAAGTCCCGGCAACGAATCCTCAGTCATCAAAAATCGCTACGGGAGAGTGAGGATCGCTACAAGAAGATCACCGAGACAATCACGGATTATGTCTACACGGTTCGCATTGAGAACGGAAAAGCAGTAGCCATGAACCACGGACCGGGTTGCCAGGCCGTTACGGGATATCAAGAGGAAGAATATGAGCAAGATCCTTTTCTCTGGTTGAACATGGTACCACCCGAGGACCGCGGCCAGGTAATCGAGCAAGCAAGGTTGGCCTCCATTGGCGAACAAATCAAACCTATTATCCACAGGATTGTACGCAAAGACGGAAAAGTAAGGTGGGTGGAAAACACGCCAGTCTATCAACGCGACGAGAAAGGGACTCTGTTGGGTTATGATGGCATTATCCATGACATCACCGACCGCAAGGAGGCCGAGGAGGCTTTATGCAAAAGCCGGGATCTGTTGAACGCCACTGAGAGTCTCGCCAAGATTGGGGGTTGGGAATGGGATATAACGCGGCAGACAACGACCTGGACTGACGAAACGTACCGGATCCATGGATACGAACCCGGCGAGAATATCGTTGGATTCTCAAACCTTATTGAATGTAGTATTGCCTGCTACGACCCAGACGCCCGCCCAGTGATTGCTGCAGCTTTCCGGCGTTGCATCGAGGAGGGAGAACCCTATAACCTGGAGTTTTCCATCACTAACTCCCAAGGGCGCCGATTGTGGATACAAACCATGGCAAGGCCTGTGTATGAAGACGGGTGTGTTGTCAAAATCATTGGGAACATCGTGGATATCACTGACCGCAAACGGGCCGAGGAGGATCTACGTGAGAGTGAAATACGTTTCCGCTCGCTTGCGAATCTAGCGCCTGTGGGAATCCTCATCTCTGACATTCATGATAATATCCTTTTTCTAAACCACAAGTTCATTGAAATGTTTGGTTATGACCAGAATGATCTTCCCTCAATCAATAGGTGGTGGGATCTGGCCTACCCAGACCCAATACTGCGTGAACAGGCTCGTCAGGCACGGAAAAATTCAGTCGCAAGTACAAAAAATACCCGTACGGAAATATCACCTAGAGAACGCCCCGTTGTCTGCAAAGACGGAAAAGTGATTCAAGTCGAGGTTCGCTCCGCCTCTTACGGTGACTTGATCTTCGTAGTCTTCACTGACATCACCGATCGCATGCGTACCGAGGAGGAAACGAGGAAGTTGGCCGCGGTTGTCCAACATAGCATGGAGCTTGTCAACCTGGCTACATTGGACGGTAAGATGATCTTCCTCAATCAAGCGGGTCAACAGTTGCTGGGTGTCGAGCCGGAAGCTGTCGAAAAAACCTACATCCTGGAGGTTATTCCGGAGCCCTTGCACAAGATGGTACAACAAGAAATACTTCCCGCTCTCCTGAAGGGAGAACATTGGCAAGGCGAATTGCAGTACCGCAATCTTCAGACCGGCGAACTGGTCAATGTGTACACAGCATCATTTTCAGTCACTGATCCAGTGACAGGCGCGCCACAGTTCCTGGCCAATGTTTCACTCGACATCACTAAACTGAAACAAGCGGAGGAGGAACGAGCGAAACTCAGCGAACAGTTAAATCAGGCCCAGAAGATGGAGTCAGTGGGCCGCCTTGCTGGTGGAGTGGCCCACGATTTCAATAACATGCTAGGGGTAATACTCGGTCATACAGAGATGGCCCTGGACCAGTTGGAGCCTGACAAGCCGTTCTATGCCAATCTTATAGAGATTAAAAAAGCCACCGAGCGTTCGGCTGACCTGACCCGGCAACTACTGGCATTCGCGCGCAAGCAGACCGCCGCCCCCAAAGTTCTCGATTTGAATAAAACTGTCGAGGGTATGCTCAAGATGCTACGGCGTCTCATCGGCGAGGACATTGACCTGATCTGGCGTCCGGGGAACAATTTAGGATTGATCAAGATGGACCCCTCCCAGATCGATCAGATCCTGGCGAACCTGTGCGTCAACGCCCGGGATGCCATTGGCAATACAGGCATGGTCATCATTGAGACAGGCCCCGCCGCCTTTGATAAAACCTATTGCACCGCCGATACGGATTTTTCACCAGGCGAGTATACGATGCTGGCCATAAGTGATAATGGCTGCGGAATGGACAAGCAAACTCTGGAAAAAGCATTCGAGCCTTTCTACACCACCAAGGCGACTGGTAAAGGGACTGGGCTTGGATTGGCCACGGTCTACGGCATCGTTAAGCAAAACGATGGCTTCATCAATGTTTACAGCGAACCAGGAAAAGGTACAACATTCAAAATATACCTTCCGCGATATTCGGTCAAAGATGCCCCCATGACACGGGACAATACCTGGAAACAGGTGGTCTCCGGCAATGAAACTATCCTTTTGGTTGAGGACGAGTCGATGATCCTGGAGATGACCAAATCAATGCTTCAACACCATGGGTATACAGTCCTGGCGGCTGCCACACCGGGTGAAGCCATCCGTTTGGCCGAAGCATATACCGGCCAGATCCATTTGCTGATGACCGATGTGATCATGCCTGAAATGAACGGCCGTGAACTGGCCAACCACCTTGTATCCCTCCACCCCCACCTCAAGTGTCTTTTTATGTCTGGTTACACGGCGGATGCCATTGCACGTCACGGTGTCCTGGATGAGGGGGTCCACTTCATCCAAAAACCGTTTACCGTGACGGATCTTGCCGCCAAAGTCCATCAAGCGTTAAACATCCGGGATGGAATCTGAAGGAGCAAAAACGGAGTTGTATGTGCTTGTCTTGGGATCTAGACTATCCCCGATGATGGAAACTTGAGGGTTTGATGCGCGCCCAACATGGTGACGTACTCCCTCCTGTCCCTATGATTCACTGGTGGTAGCACAGATATAAACATAAATCGTCGCGTTGTCACGCACAGCAGTTGACCGAGGAGGTGCTCGATGATGGGCTTCTACTCTCTTCGCGTCCGGGAAAACCGAACGATAACCTTGCGGTTTTTTTTAATCCTTTTCCTGATTGTTTTAACTCAATTCGATGTGAGAGCGGCGGAAACATTGCTCTCGGTTGATTGGGAACAGGAGCCTCAATACACCTGGGACCATGATTCCGGCTGGGGAAACCAACACGCGGTCTGGGACCGGCCAGACATCGGCGCCGTGGGCAAGTGTCTGCGAGCAAGACACGCAACGGGAGACTGCCAGGACAATCGTGGTTTCGCCATCACGGACTTGACAGGACGGCTTAACCACCGTCTCCGGATCCGCATCAGCATGGCCTGCCCCACGGGTTCCGGAAAACAATACTGGATGGAGACCTCCTACAACACTTTCAGCTCTCCCCCACCGGATTATGGAGCCGACTATGAGGGTGGCAACTGGAAGGAAGTGAAATGGTTTGATGCCGCCGAATGGCCTGAGTTTCCTGACGGCAATGACAATACCTGGACGGAATACAGTGTCACCTTCACCCTCAAGGCCGGGGAGAACATCGTTGCAATCGGTTTTGAAAGCGCCAGCGTGGATGGAACCGGTGGCGCGCCCGACATGCGCTGGGATACCCTGATCGTGGAAGATTTGGATGGAGGCGCGATTCCTCCCACACTGACCCCCACGCCAACGTATACGAGTAGTTCTACACCGACAAGTGGCCCGCCAACACACACCTACACGATCACTTCAACCTGGACACGGACACCGACACCGACCATCACTTCAACACGAACCTCCACATGGACCCGGACATTCACAAACACACATACACCAACACGAACCTTCACTCGGACCTGGACAATTACCAAAACCTACACCCAGACATTCACTCCTACTCTCACCAACACATACCCCCCGACCAATACGTATACTCCAACACCAACTTCCACACCGACTGAAGAGGAATGCGAATGGGAGAAGCCGCAAATCCAGCTCTCACCCCAAGGCGCCAATTGCAACACTCCCTCAGTCTCCATCGATGGACTCAAACGAGCGCACGTGGTATGGAAAAATAGCGACTTTTCTCTCTGGTACGCCCGAGTGGGACCCAAGAATGTCATCGAGATCCCTGCCAAAGCGATCTCGGTACCAGACTCCTTCCGTCTAGCCAAGGTGGTGGCCGATGAGACCGGCTACGCTCATATCGTTGCCCAACCGAAGGACAGTAAAGATTATCTGACCTATCTACGCATTGAACCGGTTTCCACCGCCACTGTAGCCCAGGGGGAGTATTTATGGCCCTCGATCGATTGGGATCCCCTCCGGGGATGTCCAGTTGTGGGTGCCCAGGTAACCCTTACGGCGCAGTTGTCAAAAAACCAACTTGATCCGGATGGAATAAAGGCCACCTACTATCGGTATAGCGTGACAACGGTACCTCTTGATTCCACGGGTTTTCCTGTCGAGAGCGGAAGAGTGGATCATTTTCTACGTAGTATTGATCATCCCGACGTGAACCACCCCGCTCAATTCCCGGACACAGTGGTCGACTCGATGGGGAGAGCCCATGGAGTCTGGAAACACCATGAGACCTCCTGGGCCGCGTTGAGCCATGTTTACGGTTATGGCAACCCGGGTGCTCAAGATGGATGGGCCGATCTCGCCGATACCCGCGAAGCATTCACAAACAGCTATGGCGGTCCTGAACTCGCCAAAGGTACGAATGGCATGTTAGAAAGTATCTTTGTTCACCGCCCCTCCGGCAAGGTCTATTACCAGAGGTTTTTACATGACTACACGAAGGTTGGAGCAAATCTCCTTGTTTCCTCAACGGAAACAGCATACGCGAAAGCACCGGACATTGGGGCAGGTGAGGGCACAGTTGTAGGGGCCTGGACGGACGATGGGAGAGGCCAATATTTATACTTGAAGAGGATCGTACCTGATGAGAAAGCACGTCTCGTCACCAACTGTGGCCCAACCTTCAATGTTTCCGTGGATGTTCGTGACTCCGGGAGCGCCGACCTGGTATGGGAGGATTTACGTAATGGGTACAGTGCGATCTATTACTGCTCCGTTAGTTTCGTTAAAGGCAAATCAAATCTTCGAGGTTTCGTGACTAAAAAGAACCGGGATGGCACGAGTGGAGGTGTCATCAAGGATGCTACTGTATCCATTCCAGACACCGCGACAGTTCATACCGACTCGCAAGGGCATTACGAGATTGCGGATCTCTCTCCTGATTCCTATCTGGTCACCGCAAGTAAAAAAAACTTCAAGCGGCAGACTCGCTCCATCACATTGAATGCCTTTCAGACGCAAACCCTGAATTTCGCGTTGATCCAGGGTTCAACGGTACCCCAATTTATCAAATACACGGGCACGGGGAAACATTTCCTTCCTCATATCCCACCCGAAAGTGCTGGACACTTCCCTGCGGCGGAGTGGACTTTCTCCGAGATCGTGGACTTTAATGACCAGTCAGAGACAAGCGGGAACCGTTCGGCCTTCTTCGCTTTTGGATCAGGCTCCGATTTGACGATGACGATCAAGTCCTATGCGGGTGATCCATACCTGAATGTGATCGAATGGGTTGGAATTCTGCCACAAGAAATCTCATCTTGTTACACAGACCAATATACAGCATTGAATAAGGCGGGGTATTTCGGTTACCACCATGAGACTTACTTCCACCCTTATCCACCCGAAGTGGTGAACTGGTACCGCGGCCTTGATGATAAGCTGGAGATTAATAAATGGAACCGGAATCTGGCATTGGTTCAACTTCACAGGGTGTTCTTCAAGAAAAAGATGGGCTTGCTCCTGTTTGAATTAAAAATCCCCCCGCAGATCTCTCCTGAATCAATTGGATTCAGTGCGACACTCCAGGTTGAAAATGACCGTCAGTTTGACACCCTTGCTGGATCTTTTGACGGAAAAGTGAAGGCAACCCTGGAACCTGGATTCTCAATTGAGATTGCGGAGCATGATATCGGCGTCACTGGCTCCTTTGGCGGAGCGGGAGGCATTTCGTTCACCTTCGAGAAATGCAATGTATCTCCTCTGACTCGTTCCTTGTCGCTAGAAGGAGATATCGAATTCTCTGTCGCAGCCCCTGTAGCCGACCTTTTTCTGCTTGTTGCTCCGGAGGCGGCACCGGTCTTTGCCATTCCAGTGGTGAAGGAAATAGTCGGCTTCGTGAAGGGAGGGATTGCGATTAGTCAAGGAGGACAGATCACCATCCTCTTTACGGATGGAGTCACTGGTCAAGGCTGGCTTGGGTCCACGGGACTGAACACCTCCGTAAGAATGGGCATCTCCCCAAAAATGGTCTTTGAGGCTTTTGAACAATCCGTGACCCTTTATGGAAAGGTCGAGGGAGAACCCATCATTGAGACGAACTTCCAGAAAATCTACTTCAAGGAGCTGAGTGTCTCTGGAGTGGTAGGTTACAATATCGAGTTGCTGATTCTGCGCGCCGCGAAAGAATACCCGGTGTTTAAGAAGTCCCTCTTCCAACAAAAACCCAAGGCAGACCTATGTTTGAAAGACCTGGCCTCCCAGAAATGGGAACCATTGCTACCCGATTTCACCCAGTATGGTGAAGGTCACCGGTTGGCCCCCGAGACCCAAGTGAAAGATGCCAAACTGAATAACTCCACGGTGGAGACTGTGGTCGAGAATGTCTATGGTTTGGCCGCACCCCAGATCTCCGTGGCCTCCCAGGAAGTGAATATCATCTTTTCCAAGTATGATGAGACGAAACCTCCTCTGGAAGCCCAGGATATTTCCATGGCCCGGAAAGTCGAAGGTGGCAATTGGACGCTGTCACCTGTCAGTACTGAAACACCACCTGAGTTTAATCCATTTGCCGCACCTGTAAGCGGAAACAAGATCCTCGCGGCCTGGAACTCAGTGATCGGAGCACCAGCGAACGCGACAAATCCTCTGGAAATCTACCCCTACCTGGAACTCATGGTGTCGCTGTTTGACCGGAGGACGAGTACCTGGTCTTCACCTTTCAGACTGACTAATAACGCATTCTCTGATCGAAGACCCACTTTGTTGAGTTATGGCGATTCAACAGGTCTCTTCTTTATCAGGAATATGGCGGGGGCGCCAATCGGAAGTCCAACACAGGAAGATCGATTGCTCCTTCTCCGTTATTCCAGTTCAGGTTGGGATTCCCAGGTTCGTCTCTGGGGAGCCGCAAAACCATTGCTAAGTTATTCGGTTTGCGCCGATTCTAACGGCCTTCCCCGTGTGGCCTTTGCGATTGATGAGGACGGCAGCCTCGACACTCTGAACGACCGTGAGCTCTACCTCACTCAATTTTCAGGTAGTTCCTGGACACCCGCCCAACGCTTGACTAACGACAATGTGGCTGATGAATGTCCACAATGGATCGCCCCGAATGGACAACCAATCCTAGTCTGGCGTAAAGGGGGAACATGGGGCTACAGTTCACAGCCGGGCAATGGGCCGGATCCAGTCTTCCCCACTAGTCAGCCTCAGACAACTCCCTCGATCCTATACGCCCAAACGATGGGTTCTGGAGCAGCAATCGTCTTTCCAGGTGAGACGGCCGATGGTGGAGACCTATTTGGGGCATTCTACGATTCGGGATCTGGGTTATGGAGTCTTCCAATCCAGTTGACGGAGGGAGGAGAAAATCCAACAAGTATTTCGACAGCCTATGATGGCACCAACCTTCTCGTATGCTACAAGAGAGTCACTTTCAATCGGACCACGGTGAATATTCCAGAGGGAGATAAGGTGATTCAGATCGAGAATGTCCCATCGATCGGTCAAAGAGATATACGGCTGCTCCACTATACCCTTGGGTACGATCCCGCGATCCTGCCGGGATCCATCCGCATTACCCCAGCGAATCCCGCTCCATCTGGAATTGCGTCAATCTCGGCCACGGTAATCAATGCCGGTGGACTTCCAATCAGCGCAATGGAAGTGGCTTTTTATGATGGGGATCCAGCTTCGGGCGGGCTCTTAATTTCGAAACAGCTGGTGACAGGCCCTTGGGTGGGTGGAGCGACTGCTGTGGTCACTACACCCTGGCAGATCCCGGATTCCGATCAATCCCACCTTATCACTGTGGTAGTCGATCCGGATACCAACATCGTTGACGTTAATCGCGGGAATAACACGGATCAATCGCTGTTCATTCTACCAGATATCATTCCGGTAAAGATTGAAGCTGGCGAAGCGGGACCAGGGCAATATATCATTGAGGGCGTGATCTTTAATGATGGATCGATACCTGGGAACGCCTTCAAAGCTGAGTTTCACGTTCAATCACCAAATGGCACGATACTGAATTCCTTCGATGTGAATGGACTTCCGGCGGCAGGAACCACCAGTGTTTCCTTCTTATGGGACACAAACCTTAGTGTCTACGAAAGCTCTATCGTGTCTGTATATCTGGTAGTGGATCCACAGGACAATGTTCTGGAGGCCAATGAAGATAATAACGTTGCTTTCCTCTCTGTTGAAGCGGTAAACTTCAACACTCCGACACCCAGTCCAAGCCCGCTTCCACTAACACCAACTACAACACCATCAAGAACACCGACACCCTCTAGAACAACAACCCCCTCAAGAACACTGACACCAACGGCTACGGCACTGCCGAACAACCGGTTCGACCTGAACTCCGATAAAAAGATCAATGTTCTCGATCTGCTGCTTTTCCTGGAGTACAGAAGGTCAGGAGATCCTCGAGGTGACCTGAATTCCGATGGGAGCCTGGATTCAACCGATCTGTACCTCTTCACCCAGCACTATGGGAAATCGCTATCGTAGTATCAATGGGGGTTTGTTCACGGCAGCGGGATTCCGCTATCATCTCTCGCCCCCTAACTTTCAAATGGTGGGAAGCGGACCTACCCGGTACTTTTAATCAAAGCAAGCCATTCCAATGACACCTCGGCTGATTTCAATCATGATAAGCAAGTGGACTGGAATGACATATACCTATTTAATATAGCATATCTCTCTCTCACAGGGAAAAGTGTGAATGAATGATCTGGAGGTATTGCATATAATATGATAAAATAGCCGTCAATAAAGAATAACCATATTCCTTAGAATCGAGGAATGCAGTGAAAGAGTACTGGGTAATTGATGAGCGTTATGGAGATCTTCTCAACGCTTTTAATGATGCGGTCCTTGTCAATCCATTAATCAATGGGAAAGCCGGGAAATTCATCGAAGTCAATGATGTTGCATGTACCCGCCTTGGATACAGCCGGGAAGAACTACTCACCCTTTCACCCAGTGACATTGATGCCGAGAGAATGACTCCAGGTAGAGAAGATGCGCTCCGCATGTTGGCTCAAACTGGACGATACGTGTTTGAGATGGTCCATGTGGGAAAAGATGGAAAGCAAATTCCAGTGGAAATCTCCAGCCGGGTATTTCAGAAAGATGGAAAAGACTATGTCTTTTCCATTGCCCGGGATATCTCTGACCGCAAGCGTATAGAAGACGAACTACAGGAATCCCAAACACTTCTGGAAACCATTATCGAGAACAGTCCTTATTCAATGTGGGTTTCCGATGAAAAAGGGGTCATGCTCCGGATGAATCAGGCCTGCCGTGACCTTCTTCATGTTACTGATGAGGATGTGGTTGGGAAGTATAACGTTCTTGAGGATGAAATCGTCAAACAACAAGGATTCATGCATTTGGTTGAACGAGTTTTTGAAAAGGGAGAAAAGGTTCAATTTCCTCTTGAATACGATTGTTCGTACTTGCACAAAAAACCCCATCCAGAATCTCTTCAGCTGATCCTCGAAGTTACCATTTCTCCCATTTTAAATAATCGGAAAAAGGTTATTCACGCGATCATTCAACACCGGGACATCACCGAGCGTGTACAAGCCGAAAGGGCATTGCAGGAGAGCGAAGCAGTCCTGCGTAGCATTTTGGACGCCACTCCCGCCGGTGTGGGAATGTTAATCAACCGGCGTTTCATCAAAGTAAACAACTCTCTCTGCAAGATCACCGGATATTCCGAAGAGGAACTTCTGAACCAGTTTACAAAGATTTTGTACCCCAACGACGAGGAGTATGAACGAATCGGGAAATATCTGTATGGTGAGATGGAGCGAAAAGGTTTGGGAGAAATGGAAGCACGTCTTCGCCGGAAAGATGGTTCTGAAATCGACGTTTTATTGTGCCTGACCCCTTTTGATCCTCATGATTTATCCGCAGGAGTCTGTGAAACGGTGTTGGATATCACCGGCCGCAAGCGGGCAGAGGAAATCATCAGGCTTGACGAAGAACGTCTCCAGGCGTTACTCAAACTCAACCTCATGATCGACGCCAGTGAGAGTGAACTCACCCACTTTGCCATGGAAGAGGCCGTACGACTTACTGGAAGTAATATTGGTTACATTGCTTTCGCAAACGAGGACGAAAGCATTCTCACCATGTATGCGTGGTCGAGTACCGCCATGCGGGAATGCGCAGTCACGGACAAGCCTATCGAGTACCTCGTCACCGATACCGGATTATGGGGTGAAGCCATCCGTCAACGCCGGGCTGTAATCACTAACGACTATTCCGCGCCTAATCCCCTTAAAAAGGGATATCCCGAAGGTCATGTACATGTCACCCGTCATATGAATACCCCCATATTCGATGGCGAACGAATCGTCATCGTGGCGGGAGTTGGAAATAAACCAACCGAATATACTGATGGAGACCTCCACCAGCTAACCCTTCTCATGTCGGGCCTGTGGATCATCATCCGACGCAAGCGGGCGGAGAAGGAAATGCAGGAAAGCGAAAAGCGTTTCCGGTTGTTCACAGAACTCGCACCGGTAGGTATTGCCATTACCGACAGTGAAGAGAAAAGATTGTACCTAAGCCGGAAATTTGTTGAAATGTTAGGTTATGACGAAAATGATATCTCCTCAGTCGAGGACTGGTGGCCTCTGGCCTATCCAGATCCAGCCTTGAGAGAACAAGCGCATTCAGAATGGATGGAAATACTCAATAAAGTAAAGAAATCTGGTGGGGAAGCCCCCATCTTTGATCATCCAGTCACCTGTAAGGACGGAAGGGTGCGCCAAATTGAATTTAGAATCGCTACAACGGGAGACCTGAATTTCATTGTTTTCACTGATATCACTGAGCGCAAGAAAGCGGAGGAGGCCCTGGAAAAGACTCAATTTGCCATGGACCGAGCATCCGACAGCATCCTTTGGGTCGGTGAAGACGGCAATATCACCTATGCCAACAACGCTGCTTGCTCATCCATGGGTTATTCCCGCGAAGAGTTGTTGACAATGAAGGTTTTTGAGATTGACCCGGATTTCCCCCTTTCGGGATGGGAGCAACATAAGCAGGACTTGAAGCGCCTGGGAACGATGTCATTCGAGTCTCGTCACAAGACCAAGGACGGGCACTTATTCCCCGTGGAAGTCAGATCCAACTACTTCGAGTATAAAGGGCATTTTATGGCTTATGCTTCTGACCGGGACATCACCCTTCGCAAGCGTGCGGAGGAAGAACAGGAAAAACTCCGGGAGCAGCTAAACCAGGCCCAGAAAATGGAATCCGTGGGACGTTTGGCGGGTGGAGTGGCCCATGATTTTAACAACATGCTCGGAGTGATTCTTGGTCATACAGAACTGGCTCTGGATCAGTTGAATCCAGAGCAGCCACTTTTCACCGACCTTCAGGAAATCAGGAAAGCAGCCGAACGTTCCGCTAGTCTCACACGCCAATTATTGGCCTTTGCCCGTCAGCAAACCGTCACTCCAAGAGTACTCGATCTGAATGATACCGTTGAGGGAATGCTCAAGATGCTACGGAGTTTAATTGGAGAGGATATCCACCTTGCGTGGCTGCCGGGGGCGGGTTTATGGCCGGTCAAGGTAGATCCCTCCCAGATCGATCAGATTCTGGCCAACCTTTGCGTGAATGCCCGTGATGCGATATCTGGAATGGGCAAGATCACTATCGAAACACAAATGGTCACTTTTGATGAGGCCTACTGCGCCAGCCATGAGGGATTTGTTCCGGGCGAGTATGTGTTGATGTCGATCAGCGACAACGGCTGCGGCATGGATCAAGAAACGCTTAGCAAGATATTTGAACCCTTCTTCACAACAAAGGGAATCGGCCAAGGAACCGGCCTTGGGTTGGCGACTGTATACGGTATCGTGAAACAGAACAACGGCTTTATCAACGTCTATAGTGAGCTGGGGCTTGGTACGGTATTCAAGGTCTATCTGCCCCGGCATGAGACGATGACCAGGCCGGAAAAAGAGGAGAGCACAACAGCTTTAACCGAGAAAGGAAACGAAACCATCCTGCTCGTGGAGGACGAATCGGCGATCTTGGATATTGCCAGAATGATACTCGAGAGATTGGGATACCAGGTACTAGCAACCTCCACTCCGAGCATGGCCATCAATATGGCCAAGGAACATGACGGGAAGATCCATCTGCTCATAACCGATGTGGTCATGCCCGAAATGAATGGACGTGATCTGGCCAGCCAGTTACAACTTCTCCATCCAGATATTCAAACCCTCTTCATGTCCGGTTATACCGCAAATGTGATTGCCCACAGCGGAGTTCTGGATGATGGGGTGTCTTTCATCCAGAAGCCTTTCACCATGAGTGACCTGGCATCCAAAGTACGCGAGGCTTTGAAGGCTGGAGATAATCCCTTGGAATGAATGGGTTTCCTGGAGCCACCTCCATCCTGTTGAGGAACCATCGAGGAGAATATGGTGGATGACTATGCATCCGGCCCCGAATGAATTGGAACGGGGACGGGTTGAACCCTCCAAATCTTATCGCAGTACTCACGAATGGAGCGATCCGATGAGAAGGTGCCCATCCGGGCCACATTGAGAATAGACATCCGTGTCCACTCCGCGGGACCCCGCCACAGATCACTCACCCGCTCCTGACAATCCATATAGGCCTGGAAATCGGCGAGAACCATGAATGGATCCTGGTTGAGCAGGTTCTCCACCAAGGGCCAGAAAACTCCGGGATCATCCCGGCAAAGACCGCCCGAGCTAATCGTGTCCAAAACCTCGCGGAGGAGAGGGTTATTCTCATAGTAATCGCGGGGACGGTAGCCATGGCGTTGAAGATCCATAACCTCGTTAGCTGTGAGTCCGAAGAGGAAGAAGTTCTCCGCGCCGACTTCCTCCCGGATTTCGATGTTGGCGCCATCCAGCGTGCCGATGGTCAACGCCCCATTGAGGGAGAACTTCATGTTACCTGTCCCACTGGCCTCCTTGCCCGCGGTGGAGATCTGCTCGGACAAGTCAGCGGCTGGGTAGATGCTCTGGGCATTCTTGACATTAAAGTCCGGCAGGAAGACCACCCTGAGACGGTCCCCAACGTCAGGATCCTGGTTAACCACCTCCGCCACCGAGTTAATCAGCTTGATGATGAGCTTGGCCATGCGATAACCCGGGGCGGCCTTGCCGCCAAAGAGAAAAACCCGTGGAACTATCTCCAGGGCTGGATTTTTCTTCAGTTGTAAATAGAGCGCGAGAATATGGAGGACATTCAGGTGTTGACGCTTGTACTCATGGATGCGCTTCACTTGGATGTCGAACAAGGACTCTGGATGAACTTCCACTCCGAGCCGGTCTTGAATGATCAAGGAAAGGCGGTGCTTGTTATCCAGCTTGACCCGGTGCCACTCCCGCTGGAAGTCCATGTCTTCAGCGAAATTCTCCAATTCGCGCAAAGCCTCCAAATCAGCCGTCCACTTCCCGCCAATTCTTTTTGTGAGAAGCTGGGCCAAGCCCGGATTACAAAGCAACAGAAACCGCCGCGGAGTGACCCCATTGGTCACGTTGTGGAATCTATCCGGAAACATCTCAACCCAGTCCGCAAGCACATTCCGTTTGAGCAGGTCCGTGTGCAACCTGGCCACACCATTGATCGCATGACTGCCCACACATGCGAGGTTGGCCATCCGGACATAACGATCTCCCTGTTCATCGATCAAGGACATGCGGGAGACACGGGCATCATCCTGTGGGAAATAGCGCCTGACATCATCAAGCAGGCGCCGGTTGATCTCGAAGATGATCTCCAGATGCCTTGGAAGCAACCGCCCGAATAAGCCAATGGGCCATTTCTCCAGGGCTTCCGGAAGGAGTGTGTGATTGGTATAGCCCATTGTCCGCACCGTGATCTCCCAGGCTTCATCCCACCCAAAACCATGCTCATCCACGAGCAGCCGCATCATCTCGGCTATCGCGATCGAGGGGTGAGTATCATTGAGTTGGACAGCCCAATGCTTATAGAAATCCTCCAGGCATCTGTCGAACTTGAGATGGACCCGCAGCATATCCTGGAGAGAGCAGGAGACGAAAAAGTATTGTTGTTGAAGCCGGAGCATTTTGCCTTGTGGTGATTCATCATTGGGGTAAAGCACCTTGCTGATGTTCTCGGATTTGATCTTCTGCTCGACCGCGAGAGAGTAGTCCCCCACATTGAAAGCCGCGAAATCAAAGGATTCCACTGCTTCAGCCCGCCATAAACGAAGCGTATTACAGGTGTTCACATGGTATCCAAGAACGGGAGTATCGTGAGGAACCCCTTTGACCACCTGATCCGGAATCCACTTGATCCGGTAATTCCCCTGCTCGTCGTGATAAGCCTCCGTGTGACCGCCAAACTTCACCTCCACCGAGAGCTCCGGACGAGCCACCTCCCAGGGATTCCCCCAGCGCAACCACTTGTCGGTCACCTCCACCTGCCAGCCATCCCGGAGCTCCTGATCGAAGATTCCGAATTCATAACGGATCCCGTAGCCAATCGCTGGAATCTCCAATGTGGCCAGAGAATCGAGATAACAAGCCGCCAAACGGCCCAATCCTCCATTCCCCAGTCCGGGTTCTTCTTCATGGTCCAGGATTCTATCGAGGTTAATCCCCAGTGGCGCTAGGGCCTCGCGCATCGATTCCAGAATGCCGAGGTTGACTAGGTTCGCTCCCAGCTGGGGCCCCATCAGGAACTCGGCGGAGAGGTAGCACACCCCCCTGATATCCTGGTTTTTCAGGAGTGTATTGAGCGTGTAGACCCCCCGTTGAAACATGCGGTCACGGACCGCGAAGGCAACCGCGATATAAGCATCATTCAAGGAGGCGGTCTCCGGATGACGGCCCTGGAGGTAGAGGAGGTGTTCGCAGACTGACCAACGAAGCGCCTCAACGCTCAGACCGGTACGCACATCATCGGTGGGGGGTGGGGTCATGGGATTCTGATTTTGAGGTGATATTTCTTTTGGCATATTGCCACCTATTTTATGGAGCCTTTCGGTTACCCGGCAAGTGCCATTTTGATCTGAGCGGATCGATGAAACAAGGAATGGCAAGACCCAGTCGAATCTTCCAGGGAGATGTGACAGGATTGGCCAATTCACTCACACAGCGTTCTATTTCTGAGCAAATTGAACAATTCATGGTTTTTTTTGACAGTATTCAATCCCTACTTGACTGTATCTCCCAGATGAGTAATCATACCTCAACTTGTTTGCATCACCGGTTTTAACTGGAGCGATGCCTTGATTGACCTTGGCTACAGCGTTGGGATAGGCACACCAAACCTTAAAACAGGATGCGTGATTGCCATGCCTGAAGAACCAAAGGGGAGCCCCCATTCCCCCAGCCGGCTCCCTTTTCATTGGTTCCAATCATTCCAGGACCCGAGAGACCACAGGAAGTTGACCTCCCCCGGAGAACATACCGGGGTAAGCCATTCCCCATTGAGGGGAATGCAGGATTTCGTCATTTCAGAAGGAGGCAGCAGAGATGAGTAGAAAGTTTGTTGGGATATCGATCCTCGTTATGGTGTTTGTCCTCTTTGGACCAGTCAGCATCGTGCAAGCGGCGAACATGACGTATCCGGGTGACTTCCCGGCGGGAACCACACTGAACGAGGCCATCCATGACAGTGGGATTTCCACGGGTGAGACCTTGACTGTCACGGGCTATGGTCCAAACAATCCCTTCAAGGGATTCAACAATGACAAGGGCCTGAAAATCGTGGCCTCCGGCGGCCCCTTTAAGGTCGCCGCGACGACCGACGACGACTTCACGGGGCCAGGCTCGGGCAATCCTCTCGTCCTGAACCATCAAAAAGGAACCATCGATGGATTCATCTTCGAGGCGGACTACACCAATTTTACCAACCAGCATCATTTGGCCTTCGCGGGCGACAATGGCGGTACTTGGAAGAACTGCACCTTCCGCATTACAGGTACCTGGTGGGATGGCGAACCGTTCGCGATCTATGGATCCACGGAATTGGCCGCCACCGCCAATATCTTGGTCGAGAACTGCACCTTCGAGTCCACAACGACAACCGATGCCTGGGGGGGCGACCACGCGCTCATCCACGTGAATCACAGCTACCACCCGGTCTTCAATAATTGTACCATCAATGGCAGAGGCCGCTCCGACCGCAAGGCAATCCTGTTGATTGGCGCCTCAGCCACTTTTAACTCCTGTAACTTCAACATCAATAGACCCGCGAGTGTGGAGATCTTTATCGAGGGGAACGGCCAGGTGTGCAACATCAATGATTGCTATTTCCAGAATCCGAGACATAATGCCATTGGCAACTCAATTCTTTGGCTCGGTTCGGGAGGCGATCCAGGAACAGCCACTTTCAACTGCCGCCGGACAAAATTCCACACTCCGATTTGCGGGAACTATGCCCAGCCACGCTTACTCGTTTTCCAGCGCGTTGGGGGAGCCGCCAACTTCGAGAATTGTTCCATTTATTGGAATGCGGGCAAGGGCCAACCGGATGGCTGGGTCCTTTTCGAGAATCATGAAAACGGGACATTGAGCTTCAAGCACTGCACTGTCGTGGATCAATACCCCATCTGGAATGGCCGTTTCATCCAAGCCCAGAATACGATGAACTCCACAATTGAGTTCC
>CAZORO010000044.1:0-19031 GCA_964581845.1 uncultured bacterium | reverse complement strand
CCCAGGTAAAGCGCAGCCATTGGTGAGAGCGATGGTGCGGTCCAGTGCATAAGTTTCAGAAGGAGCGCTGTGAATAAGACATCCGAGGATCAGCACCCATTTGGAGGAGACTGGTCGGGGATTTGGTGAGCGATGGTTGGCCTGGTTGGTAGGGTTCATGGATGCTCCCTTCGGGATATGTACTTCCAGATGACGGGGCGGAAAGGGGAGAGATGATACCCCTTCCGCCCCACCCATGCCGTTCCGTCCGCTTCTAGCGGTTGGAACCGACAGCCTTTCTGAGCATGTAAACCGCATCACCAGAATCGATCACGCCATCCCCATTGCAGTCACCGCTAGAGGCATCCCGCAGGGTCATCCCGGATTGATCCTGGCCGGTGCTGTGCCGTAAAGCCCTGACTGCATCGCCTGAATCCACTGCGCCATCATTGACTAGGTCACCCAGGTGGCGTCCGCCATCCACAGTGACATTCCCGGTCACCTCAATCGTACGACCCTCGCCAGGGGGAGTCATGGAAGCTACTTTCCCATCCCGATCCATGTCCATCTTGCGGACATAGATGTGGTAACCGCCATTGTCGGGGAGTTCGACATCCCAGCCAGCACCACGGCGGTAGGTCTGGATAATCCGTGTACCGGTGGCATCGCAGACTGAGACCTGGCAGAGACCATCCCCCATCCCTTTCGATTCCACACGAACCACCGCACCTGGGCCGGAGAAGGAAACGCCCGCATCGATAGAATCAACCACAAGAGCTTCACCTGCCACTATAGGCTCCTGGACTGTACCGACCGTGAACCTCCACTCATCCGAGAAGGCGGTAGGAACCAGATCTTCTCCCTCGGTGATAACCGCACGGACTTTCCAACAGTACTGAATTCCCGGTGTTGCATCGGGAACAATCAGGTCATAAAGGGCCGCTTCAGTCAGCACACTGGTAGGCGGCGTACCAAAGCCATGGTGCCCCTCTCCCATTCGAGCCTGGCCTTGTCCTTGCCCTTGGCCTGGTTCAATGACCCTAAACTTGATTTCGTAGTAGGCTACGTCGGCGACTGGTTCCCATTGAAGCGTGGCTAGGAATCCATCCGGAGTTGGATTGAGAACTGATCGATCAATGGGCGCAAGGAGTACGGGAGCAGGGACAGTTGAAGTGCCTGCTTGCCAGCAGGCCCCATGGTCGCCACCATAGTTGAATTGGTAAAGAATTGGCTCACAGAACTCACCCACGCCATTCTGACCAATGGCACGAACACGCAATTGATAACTTCCCTCGGTGGGAGTGGCTCCAATACGACGTCCACTCCACAGGGCTGAACGGAACTCATAACTAGCACTGCGCACCATGTGGCACTCAGTCCCGCTGGGTGTATCCAGACAGACCTGGTACTGGTAGGCCCCCTCAACCGGAGTCCAATGGAAACGGTAGTTGTTTCCATCCACCAGCACGCCACCCTGAGGGGGAAACTCCACCTCAGGCTTGTTGGCTCCCTGCCATTGGTTGGCGATCTCCTTCTTCACCTGGAAAGACCTTTGCTCACCCCAAGGACCATAGGCCAGCTGTTGGCCACCTGTAGGGCAAACCACATCCGGATCACCATAAAGAGCACGGACCTGCCACTGGTATTCGCCTTCCTTAGCGGTACCAAAGCTGGACCGTGTGTGTCTTTCCATCCGGACATAGTCTTGATACTCGCCGCTGGTCTGACGAACACGGACCTCATAGGCATAGGCTCCCTCTACTGGCTGCCATTGAAGTTCCGTCAAAGCGGCGCCAGGGCCCATGGCGGTACTCCCATTGGGCGGTGAGGTCAGGGTGGGAGCTTGTTGTGCTGCCAATGGATTGGCGGCAACAAGGCTGAGGACACACAATCCCAATGCCCATGCCAAGCACATCCCCTTTGACTTCTTTCGATTACGATTCATTTCTCTTTCCTCCTTGTGCTTTGGATTAGGCCGTCGTGTTCAACTTGCTGTCCCGGGAGGGCAGCATGGGGGTTGCTTTAATTTCTGCATACACCGGTTTCCCATCTAGGCGGTAGGCTCGCATAGACAGGATCCGGATGCCTTCAGTTCCTGAATCAGAACCGGCCCTCAGGATGAGAGGTACTTCCAGAATGCGGGTCTTACCTGAGGGCTGGATAGCTTGGGCGGAAGCCATTGAGACTTTCATTGTCGATCCGTGTGTATGAGAGGCGACTACAAAATCTCCCAATCCGGAAGGAACCACTGGCTTTCCAGCCTCAGTTCCTTTATGAGGAAGAATCAACTCCATATCCAAACCCGCGACCTCTTCAAGGGTGTTGAGTTGCAGAGCCACCAGAAAGTTTTGTGGAACGGTTTTTTGAGCCGGCCCCCACAGGGCGAGGATAGCCACCAGGCAAGCAGCCCCCGCCAAGGCCAGGCCGCGCCTGGGAGAAAGTGTGAACATCGAAAATGGGGACTGTCTCTGCTTTTGTTGAGTGGCTATTTCCGCGCGGATGGTCTTACGGATGCCATTCATTAGGTCATTGGGGACTGGGGCCTCCGTAATGGTATGGAGCCGACAGGATACCTGTTTGAGGTCCTCATAGATTTTTGTACATGATGGGCACTTTTCCAGGTGGTGCTGGAGTGCCGCTAGTTCCTTTGCATCCAGCAGGCCATCGATCGCGTCCGAGATCAGGTCACTGTTGCACTCTGGTGAATGTGGCATCCTTATTCTCCTTCCCTGGACTCAGACAGCTTGTTCCAACTTGAGGAGTGATTCCCGCATCTGTATCCTGGCGCGCCGCAGACGGGTTCTGACTGTCTCGACCGGAACCTTCAGATCAGCGGCTATCTCGCTGTATGAGAGCCCCTCAATCTCCCGGAGAATGAGAACAGTCCGGTATTGTGGTTCGAGACTGAGCAGGGCGTTTTCAAGTTCCTCGGCCTGTTCCTGTTGTTCCAGAGCCACCCTAGGGCTGGGGATGTCACTAGCGGGAGCACGTTCTTCGATCTCACTCCAGTCAGTCCGGGTGTCGAGGTTGTCGCGTCCCGCACGGCTCTGGTAACGCACACTGTCCAGGAACTGGTTCATCAGAATCCTCCGGATCCAGCCATAAAAGGCCGCCGCCCGCTGAAGGCGCGCTCCCGAAGTAAAGGCTTTAAGAGCGGTCTCTTGAAGGAGGTCCCGTGCATCGTCCACCCGCCCGGTGAGCCGGTGGGCCAGGGTATAGAGGCGGCGGGAGTGAATCTCGAAAAGGTCTCCAAATGCCTCACCATCACCTTGCCTCCATCTCCGCAGGAGATTCTCACCTTCTGTGTGGCTCATCCCTGGGACTCCCATCTTGGTCTCAAGTCCCATCCTATCCCTAAAGACGTCACAGAGTGCATTTCGTGTTCAATCTTTGTTCGTGGCAGCTGGAGCGCTCTGTAAAACCGGGAGCAGCTGGGATGGATTCATCCCGAGTTGATCAGCGAGATCTCTGAGCGAGTGGCTCTCAGTGGCCTTCACACCCATCCTTTCTAGGTTTTTGATGGCCTGCTCTAAAGAAATGTTCTCCTGGGCGCAAAGATCTCCCAGAGTCATCCGGCCATAACCTCTTCCACCACCACCAGTGTGTTGCCCACGGTTTCCTTGTCCACGGCCCCATTGTCCTTGTGGAGCTGCGATTGAAGCTGCTTGATAGAGTTTGTTAGGGGTTACTCGATTCAAACGGGCGATCTCTTTGAAAGGGACCTCTGTGTCTGGGAGCTTATATCCTGCCGCGCGCAAGCGACCGGTCAGTTCTTCGGGTTCCATTCCGGCATGTTCCGCAACCTTGGCGATACTCAGTTCTTCGGCATGAGCCACTGGTGCTGTGGAGGTATTCCGCTCCCAGTAGTCTTTCATCGAATTGCTGAAAGTCACCACGTTACTGAAAGGGGGCAGCTCCCATAGCGTGCCGATAAAACACATAGCGGTTACCACAAGTGAGGCCACTAATTCCTTACGAAGACGGAATCCCGGCGTCAGCCTGGACTTCAAGTAACCGACAAACACCTTCCAATTAAAGATCAGATGCAGCCCGGCCATGGCGATCAATAGGAACGCCATGGTAGTATGAACCGAAGTCCATTCCTCTTTGCTCAGTCCAAACATTTCCCAACCACTCCAATTGGCAGTCCGGCCACGTGGAGAGATATAGAGGATGGAACCTGAAACCAACATGATCAGAAAACCCAGGAACAACATCAGGGAGGCAAAACCGCGCCAATTGAATTTACCTTGAAGATTCAGTGACTTCATAATGGTTCTCCATTGGGGAACGTATCATTTGCCTCTCACATGAGGGGAATCTTTACTGTATCGCGAGGGGCATACCCTAAGTTTATCTGGGAATTCCATAATCTACGAGGGTTTTCACTCTGAGTTTCTCGCGGGGGAGTGACCGATCCGAAGGTCGTGCCAACTTGATGTTGAGAACGCGGAGCAATCCGCATTGAGCGGGATTCATTCAGCCTAGTTTTCCACCTTATACATGGCCGTAAACTGTCTAAATAACCCCGAGGGATTCAGACGTTGAATAGGCTTTCTCATTTTGTCATTCCCGTGAAGTCGGAAATCCATTGCGATACCCCTCCTTCACTCTCTTCGATAGGCTGTCAAGAGATCTTCCAGAGTAAAGCAAATATTGAATGGAATGACCTACTTTTATGCTATAAATCAGTTCAGATTCCAGTTGTTAATAGAAGATGATGATTCCGTGGGTGTCACGGTGGGGGTGAAGCTCATTGTTGGAGTTGGAATCATCGTTGCAGTGGGGGTGATGTCCATATAGTTTTCGCCACCTGAGAAGGGGATTGTCTCAAGTCCATCGATTATGATCACTTTCTCCGTGAGAGTGTTGTTTCCGGTAGCATCTGGATAATCATTGCTGATGAGGATCTCCACCCGCCCGTCACCGTCAAGATCATTAACACTTAAGCCCGTTAGGGGTGCACTACTCGCATTTTCGTAGGAATTGAGGAGATTGATCGAAATCCAGTCCCCATATCCCAGATTAGCATTTGGATTAAAGCGGTAAAATGCATGCAGCTGGCCATTGTATCTTCCCAGTAGAATTTCCTGTATCCCATCGCTATCCAAGTCAGCGATCCTGACTACAGTTGGGTTATCTACATTCTGTTTTCCATTAGGATTTTTGTAAATGATTTCAGCGGCGTTGGGATTGCCATCTTCTCCTGAAAAGGCGGATCCATATGCGCCGGCGTCAAACTCTGCGATCCGAAGTGATTTGGCGTTGGCATAAGAGAGAACATTCCGGTGGGAGGGAATACCCACATCGCCATCTGAGATACGGCATGTTCGTGGCATATATGGCCCCAAATCAAATGCGACACGATCCAAGCCAGGAGGATGGTGCAGATCGGGAAGGCAAGTGATCGGTGCGTTATTGAAACGTACCCCAACCTCATTATTACAACCCTCGTAGGCACGAACCGCGTCGGTGTAACCATCACCGTTGAAATCTCCAAGAGTTCCAACAGCTCGAATACAACCAGAGCCAGCATTGTCAAACTGGTGCCGGCACCATGCAGCTGTGCCTGCACCAATTGGATCAGTTGTGGATCGCTGCCAGAATGACTCATTCTCACCCTCATACCACACACCCAAAGAAGTCTTGGACCCTCCTTCACTGAAGGCCTTTCCGCAATCAGCATCAAACGCGGTGAGAGTTCCCGCAAGCTCAAAGGTGTAGTTTGTTGTTGTGCCTGATCCCATTGAGGAAGAGTCTCTTTGGACAAGCCGCATGCCGGATGTCGAACTACCCTGTCTGGCGAGAATCATGAGATCTCTTTTCCCATCTCCATTTTGATCGCCTTCCAGGAGAAAACCAGGTTCTGTAGAACCTCCCAAACCAGCAAGCGGAATACTCTCCTGATTGTATATGGAGGGTGGGTTATCCGAATATTGTCCTGAAACCAGGTGGCCTTCAGAACCCCTTTCTACAAAGACCCATTCAGGAGAACCATCGTGATTGATATCTGTAATGGCCACATCAGGATAACCCTTGGCGATGCTTGATGTGATTGTATAATATCGAGGATTAATAGTAGGTTGTGTTGGAGTCGGCGCGGGAGTGAATGTAATAGTTGGGGTGGGTTTTGGCACGAGAAGAAAATCGAGCAGATAATTCCTTCGTGCCGTTACGTAGGACTTTTCAGCGGACATTCCAGAGCCTGTTTGGGCGGCGGCTTCGTCGAGGAGAGGGTACATGATCTCCTCGGTCCAACAAGTATTGAGCATATCCTTGAGTACAGCATAATATTGTTGAGTAAGCTTGTAGCTTCCTTTGACAATTGTCATCAGTCTGTTAGCGGATGTACCATAGGTGCGCGGTTCCCCATCTGCGCCCATCAGTGGCGGCCATGAAATGGTATTTTCTGGACAGTGACCCCATGCATAGTCAAAATCATACGCCAAAACCTTCCAGCGGGGATCGTCAGCGGTGTAATACAAGTAGTAGTTCTGGCATGTGAAATCACATGCTCCTAGCAACGCTTGCATGGCCCAGCGGCGATACCAGTTCTCCAAATCGACATGATTTTCAACATAGCTTATTAGCGAATCGCCGGTCAGGGTGTTCAGATTGAAGATGAAATCAATCAAGTCATCCAGTGGCTCAATATCATGAACCCTGGGCGTATAAATGTCGGTATATGTATATCCTGATTGTGTAATAATATCGAGATTCGCGTCTGGTTTTCCCTGGGAAATACAATCGCAACCCTCGGCTTTATAAATGGATGCCCCATCTTTTGAAAAACCATGTTTGCCAAGCCATGTCCCATTGGGTGATTCAAAAGCAAGAGAAAGCACGCTATCGCGGACTCCATTTTCAACAAAACGTATCAAATATGCATCCAGGTTTTCAAAACCACAGATTTTGAATGCTTGATAGGCTGCTAATTGAATTCCAGCTGCATGACGTATGGTATCCAGGGCGCTTAGGTCTTTGAAATTCTCTCCAGGATTAAAACTGAATTTCCAGTTATTTGATGAGTAGAGACTACCTCTTCCACGATAGCGCGCGCTAATGTGGTCGTATACCACCCAATCATGAACAAAGGTTGCGTCAACATCTATCTTGTCGGCCCGGTGAGCGTTAAGAAAGTCCAAACCGCCCTGGGAAACAAAAACAAAATATGTCTCCTCGGGGCCGCCTTCATACTCTCCGTTGTAGGAGAAATAGGCCTTATGAGGTGACGGATCGGAATCATAGGGGTATATAGTGGTTTTGGATAACGCATCCGTGGCTTGAATCCGGTAACGTACCACAGTCTGAGATGGACGAGGAGGCAGAATCGCTCCATAGACATTATCGCCAATTTCTCCATCTCCATGATTTCCATCATCGAACATGGGTGCGGTCCCTGTTGAACCGTTCAACAATGACCAAATAATGATAACGGTTACTGGTTTCGAGTCCCCCGTGACCGTTGCCGTAATAATCACGCTGTCCGATGATGTTGGTTTGAATGGTGTGTGGTTAGGTTTTTGGATGAATGGAGGAAGATGGGTAGATGAGACTGGATTTAGAAGCCCAGGTGAACCCCCACCAACTTGGGTTTGGGGAGTTGGACTAATGGTAGGTGTCAATGTAGGGGTGGGTGGAGGTGTGGGAGGAGTGCCGGAGACAAGCCGCGGAATGAACGAAAGGTCGCTACTGTCGGTGGATTGGTTGTGAGTTTCAATCGCGAGGACATTTGTACCCGCAACGATAAGAGCCATATCGGACTGAGTAAAGACATATGTGTGTGAAGTTGGTTCAATTCCAGAGTCTGCGAAATCGTTACGGAGAATGGGACGGTGTTCGATATTTTGGTATGTGATTTCTGTCCCATTCAAGTATGCGGCAAAACCATCGTCATAGGTGACATCCAAGCGCAATGTCAGGAGGGATGATGGATCGGGTACATAAAATGTCTTACGAGAGAAAATTGAAATTGTGCCCTCTGGAACAATGGTACAATCATCACCATCTCCATAACCAATTCCGGTACAACCAATATGCCATGCAGTATCAACAAAGCCGATTTGACGCCAACTCCCTGAATCGACAGTAGTGTCGTCCAGTTCGGAACCCAACAGATAACGCCATTGTTCTCCGGCCTCGATAAGGACAACACCCTCTGGATCATCCTTAAGGATTACATTCTTAGTGGTACCGGGGCGAGGTGGAGGCAAGATGGCTCCTGTAGCCCGCCAATTTATGGGTGTGTCGTTGTTGAGATAGGGGTTAATGCATTCCAGTGAAAGGCCATAGAAATCAGGGCCTACAGGCCAGGGGGGACGGTCATTGTAACGGACCGTGTCGACAAGGTGCAAATGATTATCGACAAGAGTGATTCGTTCCCCATTGTCTGAAAGCTGGCCATCATAATTGCCAACCATGTTATTCATGCCGTAACGAGTTACAAGTGATTGGGTCGAGGCGGCGACAAGTAAATATCCCCCGGGTGTGAGTGTGACTCCATCGGGGAATGTATATGCAATACCATCGATAAAAGACCATCCGGAGAGGTCAATAGTGTGACTAGCGCGATTGATCAGCTCGACATACTCAAAATCCGGAGCATCACCCTCTTCATAATACCAGACTTCTGAACAGTAACGGCCAATATCTCTACGTAATTCCTTTCTGAGAGATTGGTACATGATTTCATTGATTACAACATCCCCTTCGGTCACCGGTATAGGATTGTTGGGTAACTCAGGAGAGTAGGGTTGTCCAACACCCCAGTAGAAAGCAGAAGAGTTGTCACTAAACGGATCGGTTAGTTCAAGAGAGGGACCCAAGCCATCGGGCATGGTGGGCCATGGCGGGTCATCACTATAATTCACGCTGTCTATGACCCGTGTTGCGTCATCAACAAGGGTTAGAGTCTCTCCAGCGTTATCGAGCCTTCCGGATAGAAAAGGACCAAGCGGATTTATGATACCGTAGTAAATCCTGGCGGAGTCGGGGTCAGCGCATATTACAAGGTAAGATCCAGCTGGGATATGCGTGGAATCCGGAAAGACATATGTTATCCCTTGGTTAAACGACCATCCGCTGAGGTCGACATCGATACCACCTCGATTGAACAATTCGATATATTCGTCTCCCGTATTAGTGTCATTTGGATGATACATGATTTCATTGATCACGATGTCTTCAGGGGCAGAAATGGAAATCCGTGCGGAGAATAACCACAACCCAACGACGATTATCCGAATGTTAATACCAATTTGTAACCAATTTGCCGGAAACATATCGGTTCACCTTTCTCCGGGGGACCTGATCCGCCTGCTTAATATTCCGTTGATAGAGCGGATAGATATGGCCTTCAGGATCCATCCTCATAATCGTGTTCGCGCGAAAATATGCTATATGTTCAACGGGTTTTAGAATCTTTTCAACAATATCATCCGGAGTTTCAAAAACAGACTTGGGTAATGGCATTCCACTGCCAGAAATCTCGTCCACTATTGAATACTGGGATGCCCAGGGAGCTCCCGGGAGACTGTATTTTGTGGTCCACTCACTGATGGGAAATGTGATTGTGACAACCGTCCCCACTGGAAATGATGGCAAGCTCAGATAAAGGCCCTCCCATTTAGGTTTTGCTTTCTCTGAATTCACGATGATATTCATTTGTGTCAGATCCGCCCATCCTGGAATGCGAACTTCAATAGGAATCTGTTTTTTAATGACGATCTCAACTCGTCCTTCGTATGGTAAGTAACTGTTAATGTCTAATTCCGGTGTGGAGCGATTTAATAGAAGGTTCACTCTGACTTTATCTCCGTATGATGTGACGATGCTCTCCCAACCCTGATATAGTCCCCGGGGACAATTCCCCAGGCAGCATTGCTGTAACCAGAAGTGAGCCGGACCAGCAAAGTCACTTGGAGCAGCCCAGCCAGCGAAAGATCCAACAAAATGGGTAAGATCATCCACTTCTTTTTCTCCTCTTTGAGAGGAAATCGGAATCATAACTTGATTCTTGAGAGGAATCTTATCGATAAAATCTGTACGTTTCATCTGTATCTCGGTCAGTTGATTCCGGAGATATCGGTCCAGGTCGTCCCAGTAGTCACCGATTCCTTCACGTGAGAGAATTGCTGCAAGGCTTGTCATGTCTGCGGTACAGCAGCCTTCATTCGAGATGAGCATCACCCAAGGCGCGGGCGGGAGGCATTCTGGGAAATAACCGTAGTCAGTTCCCTTAGAGCGGGCAAATTCGTATGCACGGCGGATCTTTTGGACTAAGGCATCATCTTTGGTGAGGAGACCATATGCCAAAAGGCCAATGGCGGCACCAGTATGGTAATGGAAATGACCTCCAAATGATCCATCCTCGGCGAAGGGTTTTTGGGCTTGTAGCGCTTCGAAATCGAGTTTGGCCAAGACCATGGCATTGGGGTAGCCCGTAAGTTTATACCAACGAACAGCGGGCAGGAGTGGGCCAAAGCCAAAGCCTCGTGTCATTTTAAGCTCAACCATGGAGTCGATTGTACGCTCGATCTTCAATTTCACCTCCGGATCGGGCTGAAACTCATACCTACAAATACGAGCAAGCAACACCCTTGCTTGAGTATAAGGATTTGCGGGATGCTCACCCGGACTATCGGGATGAATATAAATTAAGCCATCAGCACGGGTGTGATTCTCCACGAATTTCCACAGGGCATCCTCGCGATCCCGGTTGAGATCCGATCCTGTCATGATCCGCATCAACGTCAGTCCTTCGAGATACTTTCCAGCCTGGTCAAATTCAGAGGGCTCGTGGTGTCTCATGCACAGCGGTCTTCTATCGAAGTATATCGAGAACCAGAGCCTGTATTCCATTTCTGGATCCATTCCGTTTGTGATGGCATGAATGGCCAGTAATGCGTTATCCGCGAGGTCGAGTGTATCCGGAACCTCGGAGCCTGTTTGCCTTCGGCTCACATACAGTTCCTGGACAAGCCTCACTCCCGGATCCGATTCAATAGGTTGCATGACATCCTGGCCATATGAGCATTGTGATGTATAAAATCCACATAAGATACAGAAAAGGCACAGCATGAGAATTGCATTGATAAGAAAAGCAGAAAACAAAGATACTAGATAACCTAACCTGATAATATTAATCATTTCTGGTCCTTTTATTTTGGAAAATGCTTATCAAATAGCGTAAACAACTATTTTGCACCCTCTCCTATAAATCGATTCACGGATACCATTGGGGCTTCCGGCAACATGTATTTCTCACGTTGATAAAGTGGAATCCGATCTCCTTTTGGATCGATCGATACCACCGTATTCCCTTTCACAGTTAAAGTATAAGGATGGCGCCCAATTTCAGACATAAATTCTTGGACAGTAATTGGAAACTGAATGCTAATAGGTTGGTTTGGTTCTCCTGGTCCTACATCTATATAACGTCCACGCCAACTTAGTGGGATTTGTTTATTATTTCTGAAAACAATTACACCATCCGCATTCTTGGGAATCCATTCTGGCATTCGGACAAGAATGTGATCGTATTCAGTTTTTGGAACGATATCACATCTTCCCGCATAAGGTTGGTAACTCATTATCTCCGCCCAATGGTTAGCGGCATTTAGCAAGAGATGAATCCGAAGTGTTTCCTCAGAACAATCCATCATTCTTGAGAGGACATAGTAAAATGCCCGTGTGCAATTTCCCACGCAACAAGTCATGATTCCGGGACCATAGCGGGGATTCAACCACTCATTTGCCGTGGCCCAACCTCCGAATTGTCCGGTGAATGGAGAAATAACGGCCTCCACGGAGGGATCGGGCCACTGATAGTTCCCACGATTATACGGTAGGTTGTAGAACCAGGAAGTACTCGTAAGCTGTAGAGTTGAAATATGGTTTCTTATATATCGATCCACATCATCCCAATAATCAGCTATGTCCGAAACTGACAGCCACAACGCCATGAGAATTAGGTCAGCGCAACAACAAGCCTCTATGTTATCTTCATTTTGATCTCTTGGGAAACGTCCGTAGCAATATTCCGGAGCGAAACCTACCACCCGGTTACAGAATGTCATTGCGTGCTTGTAGGTGGTATGAGCGAATTCAAGAAACTCTTGTTCTCCAGAGACGAGACCATACTCCGCGCATGACAACGCGGCTTGAAAGGAGTGATGCCAATGGACCGCTCCAGGTGGAACCTCTGCAAGGAACCTCCCATCAGGAGCAACGATGTTTGCATAATCTTTTAAATAATGAGCAATACGCCGTGCAAGGTTAAGAGCTTCTGGATTCCGGGTTTCGCGGTAGATCGCGCATAGACCTTGCAGAGTCCATGTATCACCACTGGCTGAATATCCCTGCGGATGTGTGTATTTCGATTTGGACAAAGTCTCGGGGAGCTTTCTTAGAACATCCAATGCCGCCTCGCGAGAGGAAAAACCATCATCGGGAATGTTGTTCGAGGTGACAATCCAGGCCCCATCCAGGTATGTGACCGCGGCCTCATTGAGACGGCTGACCGCCCGTTGAGCCAAAGTTAACCAAGCGGAGCGGTTGGGTTCATGTTCCCGCTGAATATTAAAAGCCATCCATTCGAGCCAACGGCCGCCTTCGGGACCACTCATGACTGGGTTGATCTCTTGAAACTGGAGCCAGGCTCTCCGCCAGTCATCATCTACCTTGAGGTTGTCTTCGCTTCCAGTAACCATCCTGGCAAGAAGAGCTCCCAGCATGTACTTTCCATAAAGATCCACATTACGAAGGATCCTGGGTGGGAAGGTGGACATGTCGATGAAATGATTACAAAGATGGTGTGTTTCCGGAAAGGGATTCTTTGGCGGACCATTTACACATCGTGTGATTGCATTAAGCGAGAGTTTCATCCGCTCAGCCAGGTCAAGAGTATCTGGTACTTGAGAGAGAAATCTTTCCCCGATGAAAAGCGGTGTAGTCGTTGATGGCAGGCTTGTTAGCGCCGGTTCCATGGCCGAGGATATACCGGTGATAAAGAGGATCGACGTTGCGATGAGAATATAATGAAAAAGTGAACTACCAACAATTCCCTGATAAAGGTCGACCCAAGAAAATCCTGGCTGGACCAAAATGGAAACCTCATTGGTCCAGCCAGGCACGGTATGCGGAAGGACCGCATCTATGTGGTGGAAAGAATTCATCATAAACATCTGATTGATTACCATTTCAAGATTGTTGGTGTTACGTAACGGAGAATTTTCTTCATTGGAGCTTTAGTTACATTGTATTTTTCAACACGATCTCTGTAGAGCCAACTACCCGGAACAAGATCCGGAGTAATGCTTACCAAAGTGTTTCCCTTGAAATTAATCGTCCAATAAGCATCATTTACGAAATCGGTGCTCCAACTGTTCCCAAGGTTTTGTCCATTCGGACGGTCGAAGTTATCCAAGAATATGACTTTGCCATTCTCGTCAACCACTTGGAAATCATCGCAAACTTGGATAGGAAAGTTATTATGGAAAACTCCCACCCGGCCCGCCTCCGTGAAGACTGTCTCCATGAGTTTTGTCGAGAAGCTTTTCGGACCATCGGAGATGGTAAAAACCGCATGATTCCCGTTGACCTCAGTTGAGAGGTGAATGTCCTCACCCAGACCCTCCACTGGTACTACAGCTAACAAGGGACCAAAATCTTCATCGATTACTTGGTGAAAATAGATCGAGTTTTGTCCATGGTTGGCCAGGAGGTAATTCTTCCTATCCTTTACCCGCAAGATGATTCCCGCTTCAGAATTGCTCTTCACGTTCATCGATACCTTGCCATCTTTTAGTTCAACGTCATTAACCAGGATGAGGGATAGTCCGGAAAGGGTTAGTTTTCCATCAGTGATAGCAGGCGGCTGAGCGGCAGCCGCGGGAGGTTTTCTCCATTTCTCAACCCTCTCCTCCATGGGAAACTCAATGGTCAGGATGTCCTGTGGTTTCAAGCCGGTTACATGGAGATACCGGCCAAACCAGGTCGGATTGGAAAGCTCGTTACCAGATAGACTCGCATGAACCGCGTTCTTACCGGCCCAGAGGGGTATGCGGACATAGACCTCCTTCGCGGTTTTATTACGGATGACAACTTTACCCTCATAAGGAAGATAGCTGTCGATATCCAGCCAGGGGGAGGCGCGATTGAGAAGAAGATTGATCTTTGCTGTGCCGTCATGATAACGGACAATGGCGTCCCACGCATAGAAAAGCCCCATGTTTCCATGAGTTCCACAGCAAAGCCAGAAAACATGCTTGGTGGGGCGTCCCGCATAACCACCAACTACTTGCAGAGATAGATTCTCATCGCTGAAACGTTCGGGAGTTTTTGTGAAAGGAGGTCTTCCCTCGCAGAGTTTCCTTAAATGAGGTTCATCCTCAGGTAGGATCTGCATCTCTGTACCATGATTACGGATATAAAGATCAATATCCTCCCAGTAATCTCCAATACCAGCCTCGGAGAGTTTTACCGCCAAGCCGATCAATCTCCCGCAATTACAACCTTGCCCATCACCCACATAACCGATGCGTGCGAGCTCCGATTGGCGGGTCCATTCATAACCCTCCCTGGCAAAAAGCATGAGGCGGGGATCATGGGTAGCCAAAGCTTCATCCAAGATGGCCCGGAGAACATTGAGATGGCCACAAGGGTGTCCGGTCCAATGAGCGTGATCGGTGCCCACAACACCGGGGTAATCTCCACCCGGGTAATCTGCCCAAAACTTCGGCAGGGTATAAAAACGCACCAGTTTGCAGGCCAATTCCAGCGCGCGCTTGTTTCCGGTGAGGTGGTACCACGTGGCCAAGGCTCCAGGGATGTGGGCCTGGTGGTTGAATAGCGATCCCTCCTCGCCGAATTTTTCATTCGTAGGCTCGGTAGTGTCCTTCCACCCGTTCGGTGTCAGACAGGACCTCAAGTATTCCTCTTGATAGAAGCCGAACACGGGGATGTAGGCATAGTCATCCTTCTCAACCACCATCTTCTTATAACCATCCACCATCTTTTCGATACGGTTTTTCCAGGAGGGATTTCCGGTATATTGGTGCCATGCGATCATCGCCCGCATGATTCGTCCCTGGCCATGCACCATCGCAAAGGGCTCCGGGATCTGCATCCAGGGTTTTTTCCCCACATCCTGCTTGATCCAATGAAGCCCATCCTCACCAAAGAAGGAGACCATCATCTCGAGCATCTTGGCTTCACGCTCCAAGCCCTGTTGGCTCCCACTCATAAGACGTTCAAAGCACATCGCTTCCATGGCCTTGCATTGGCAAGCTCCCAAGGAGGTGACATGAGCGTAGAAACTGGGGGGATTGGACTTGTTGAAGTCCCCTCCAAAGTACATCTCGTAATCAAGGTCCGGTTGAGTGATGTTGGTAAAATAGTTCAAACCGAGCCTGGCCTTCTCAGCCAAATCAAGGGTGTCTGGAACCTCGGCCTCGTAGTAAACACCGGCCTCCTTGGGCCTGTTGAGGGAGCTGGTTCTCGTGAGAAGGGAGTCGGCTGTTTCGTTTCCTGAAGGAATCCAGGGTTCGATCTCCCTTTGTGGTTCGGACCAACAACCCATCACCATCCAGTGACTAACAACGATGACAGCCATCACGAGAAGCAATCCAACCAATGAGTAGGCTCTTCTTTCCATCATCGCTCTCCTTTGTAACCGTGGTTTTAATCAGGGGAAAGCAAACACGATCTCACTTGATGGCTGCATGTACACAGCGGGACCGCTTCCCTTGCTTGGTTTGCCACGGACCAAGCTGCTTGTGACTTCCTGGAGATCAAGATCATTTAGCCAGGACTTTTAAGAACACACGTTGTACCTATACCACTCTTTAAAGGATGTCAAGGGTCAACTATGAAGATAAAAAAAATGGGTCCATTCTTCATCTGAATCTAGACATGGGCCAGAAAATGAAATAACCTGTTACCATTAAAGTCCATGTTTTGGGCTTACTGTACAAGATCGAGGCAGGATTGGGTGGAGAGAAACATCTACGATGAGGTTTGAAACATGGGCCATCTCATCTGGAAAAGAAGCTTGAAAGGGGCAGGGAAACTTGACCATCAATAACGTTGAGATATTTCAGGCGAAGATCGCTCAACGGCAAGTTTGTGTTGGGACAGCGGTCTCTTCTGCTGATCCAGCGGTGAGCGAACTCCTCGCGGATGCCGGATATGATTTCACCTGGATCGACACGGAACACTGCCCAATCGACCTGAGAACTGCACTGGGTCACATTATGGCTGTGCGCGGAACTCAGACAGCCCCCTTTGTACGAGTGCCCGCCAATGATCCGGTCCTGATCAAGCCGGTACTCGATCTAGCTCCCGCGGGAGTGATTATCCCCTTGATACGGAATGCGGAGGATGCACGCAACGCGGTTCGGGCCTGCAAGTATCCACCCGCCGGGATTCGTGGATATGGACCCAGACGGGGTGTGCGGTTTGGTGGCACTCCCATGTCAGAGTATCTGAAAGATGCCGATGCCCAAACTTTAGTGAT
Source organism: uncultured bacterium (assembly GCA_964581845.1). GTDB lineage: Bacteria > Hinthialibacterota > Hinthialibacteria > OLB16 > OLB16 > OLB16. The sequence continues at coordinate 2,536 of CAZORO010000044.1, read as the reverse complement.
CCTCCAGATCGAACAGATCGAAGCGGTTGAGGATCTCGATGCGATCCTTGCTGTTCCGGGATTGGATGCTCTTTGTATCGGCCCGAATGATCTTTCCGGCTCCATGGGGCACCTCGGCCAGATAAACCATCCCGATGTGGCGCGTGCAATTGATACGGTTGTTCAAAAGACCCTCAAGACGAATCTTTTCCTTGGAGTCGCCACAGGTTTTGAACCTGAGGCAGCAAAGCGATGGATCAATAAAGGTATTCAATGGCTCTGTCTGAATACCGATTATGTCAATCTTTTTATTCAATCCAAGGCGGTACTTGATGGAGTCCGGAGGATTGAGAAAGAGGTTGGGTAGTACAAAGGAGCGGATCTCCTTGTAAGTGCGTGGTTGTTCCGAGGACTTGAAGGAGCATTTAAGTGTCAAAGTGGGTGATTGCGTATACAGACCCCCGTATTCACCAGCCCAGCATGGAACAGATTGCCCGGCTTGAGAGAGTGGGAGCGGAGTTTGTTCAGCGGGACTGCAGGACGGAAAAGGAGGTCCGGGACTTTGCCTCCCATGCAAATGTCCTGATGGTGGCGGCCGCACCGGTCACACGCGAGGTGATCGCGGGCTTGAATGGTTGCCTTCTGATCGCCAAGACGGGCACGGGATATGACAATATCGATGTGGAGGCCGCAGGAGAGGCTGGGATTCCCGTTGTTAATGTTGCTGAATTCTGCACTGGGGAAGTGGCCGACCATACGATGGGTTTGATCCTAGATTGTGCACGGCGGATCAGCTGGAGCGATCAACAAGTGCGCCAGGGTTCCTGGAACCCAAGAGCCATGCTTTCAGCTAGCCGTCTCGAGGGAAAGACGCTTGGACTTGTTGGCTTCGGAAAGATTGGACGCGCGGTAGCCGCCAGAGCCGCGGGATTTGGCCTGTGGGTGGATGTCTTTGATCCCTATCTTGATGAGTCACTGTACTGCAGAGAGGCCATTGAGATTCGTCATACCCTTGATGAACTGTTGACCACCGCTGATTTTGTTTCCCTCCACTTACCGCTCACTTCCTCGGCCATAGGTCTGATTGGTGAGAGGGAACTGCGCCTGATGAAACCCACGGCTATTTTGATTAACTGCGCGCGTGGCAAGTTGGTGGATGAGGCCGCGCTGATTCGGGCTCTTCAAGAAGGTTGGATTGCGGGAGCGGGGTTGGATGTGTTACACACCGAACCTCCACCTCCGGATCATCCCCTTTTCTCCCTTCCCAACGTGGTTCTGACACCACACTCCGCTGCATTTTCGGCTGATTCGATCAACAGCCTGTTTGACCAACTGATCGGAGAGGTAGAAAGGATCCTTTTAGGACAACAACCATTGAGTGTCGTCAACAAACGGTTCCTGTCAATAAATGAACAAGGAGAACGGCCTTGCAAGAATCAGAACGAGGGGCAGGAATTCCAGACCAATTGATGTCCATGGCTACAAAGAAAGTCCTTCTTTCTCATATGCTTTCTGTAACAACTCCCTGTCCCGGAGATGGACCTCCCGTGAGAATTGAGCCTTTCTCCCGCCTTGCCGATGGGGAAATCTCCAACACCAAAGTCGTCACCTTTTGGAATCACTCCGGAACCCATATCGATGGGCCCACGCATGTTTGTGAAGGTTATGGTGATCTATCCGAGTATTTCCTTCCCGAGGGATTCTTTTTCACCCATCCATTCGTGCTCGACATTCCTTGCGAGGATTCTCATCTGATCTCGGCTGAGGATCTTATGATCCTTCCCCATGGGAATCGGTCTTGTGACCTCCTGTTGCTCCGAACCGGTTTTCAGAGGTTCAGAACTCCGGATCCGGAACGTTTCCGGCTAAGCAACCCCGGAATGTCCGTGGCTGCCTCGGAATGGATCGTGGAAAACTGCCCTAACATCCGGTGCGTTGGGATGGATGCCATATCCTATGCCGCGGCAGAGCATGTCGAGGAGGGTATTGAAGCTCATCTGGTTCTTCTCCGGCGGTCACCACCCGTTTTTATCGTGGAGGACATGAACCTTGATCATGACCTAACCACACTAAGTTCGGTAACCATTACCCCCTTCCTGGTCGAAGGGTTGGATAGCTGTCCCTGCACCATTGTTGGGGAGATCGAAATAAACCTGGAGGACTGCTCATGAAATTCAAAGAAGTGGTAAGCCTGCTGAAATCCGCTAAGCGGGAACACTACATTCTCAAGGGACAGAATTCAGCCAGACAGGTTTTGGTTTGCCCCGAACTTGCTGGACGTGTCATGGGAACCACGCGCTCCGGCCCGAATGGTGTCTTTGGAGGATTCATCGACGCGAAGGCATTTAAGGAAGGTATCACTGATATATGGGATAATTGGGGGGGCGAGGAGAGGTATTGGCTGTGTCCGGAGGGTGGACAATATGGACTGATGTTTGGTGGTGGAAAGTTTTGTTTTGATAACTATACGGTTCAAGATGGTATTAATAATCAGCCTTTCAAAACCCTGGAGGTTTCAAGGCTGATGAATTCAGTCACCATGCGTTCACGAATGACC
>CAZORO010000043.1:9173-19155 GCA_964581845.1 uncultured bacterium | reverse complement strand
CCAAACCTGTCACCGGCTGATTCGTGTTTTCCTCAAGCTCCCGCCAATACTCGGGAGTCACCGCATCCGGACTGTCCGCGAGGTAGATGGAGTACTCGGCGACAGTCACCAGCGAGGTCCGGATATAAAAAGGATCCACCGTGACCTCTCTCGAAGCTCCACCAATGCTCAAGGCGAAGGTGGCCGCCTCGACCTTCACCGAGGCTCCCCCGGTACGTGGCGCGTAATGTAACTCCGGCTTGGCGGAGACGGATATCACCGGCACAACCAGAAGCCCGAGTACGACAACGCCATGGAGCCTCATGAGGCCCTCCCCTCCTTCCCCGCGATACCGAACACCAGGATACAGCCAGGCAGTATTACCAGCAGACCGATGGCGGCATTCAACATCGCGAAACCGAGCAGTCCACCGAAATAGATGGTGGGCATGAAACCCGAGAAAAAGAGTACGGAGAATCCAACGCTGTTGACCAGCGAGTTGGTGGTGATCGACCTTCCCACCGAACGCAGGGTGGCCCGGATCGCCTCCCGGCGGGAATGCAGCCGCTTGAGCTCATGCGAGTAGCGGTGCAGGAAATGGATGCTGTCATCCACCGTGATGCCTATGGCGGCGCTGGCGATCATCACTGTGGAGGCATTCAGGGAGATGTCCAGCCAGTACATCGAACCCAGTGTGACAAAGATGGGAATCAGGTTGGCGAACATGACAATGATCGCCGCCAGTGGATTGCGCAAGAGCAGGAGATAGACCACAAAGATCACCAGATCGGCGATCCCGAAACTTTGGAGCTGGCTCCTGAGAATGGTGTCCTGGGCGTTGTTAATCAAGGGAACCACACCAGTGGTACGGGTTTTGTACTCGCCCTTGAAGGTGTTATCCATCCACTCCTTTAGACGGTCTAACATCACTTTATAATCGGTTGAGGAGAGGGTCTTGGCCCTGACCGCGATGCGGGCGGTACGCCGGTTGTCGGCCAGGAAGTTTTTCTCCATCGAGCGTTTTAAGCGGTCCGGCATCCCATCGATCACCTTCTTGAGCACCTCGGGATCATTGGGGATAAAGGCCATGAAATGCCCCCCACCGCGTGATTGCCGATTGATCTCCTTGATCATATCCGCCGCCGAGTTGCTGCGTGAAATCCGGTCCTTCAACTCGGGATCAGAAACCAGGAAATGCTGGATCAGCTCCAGGGCACGCAGGTTCTTGAGTTCGAGCATATCGCTGGTGCCGGTGACCTCGATGCTGAAGGGAGATAGGCCTGTAAAATCCCTTTCCACACGGCGGTGAGACTGGGCAAAGGAGCTCGATTCCGGGAAGAACTCGAGCGGATTGGTTTCGATACGTAGCTGCAAGATGGACCAGATCGCAAAGATGGAGACAAGGATCGCACCATATACGATCTCACGGCGGTATTCATACTCGAACATTGCCACCTTGGAAAAGAACTCGGCCTCATCGGGTTTGGGAGGACGTTGAGAGACACCACGCGCCACGCTCCGCCGGCAGAGCGAGATACCAGCGGTCATGATGGTCAGGCAGATGACAAAGGCGAGGAGGACTCCAATCGCCGCGAACTCACCCAGATTCCGGATGGGAGTGATCGTGCTCGAGACCAGCGACAGGAATCCAAAGCAGGTGGTGATGGCATTCAACAAGCACGGCCAGAAGACGCTCTTGATGGCATCCTTGAGCGCCTCGGAAGGTTCACTGCCACGGGAGAGCTCTTGGCGGAACTCTGTGGTGAGGTGAACACAGTTTGCCAGCGAGATGACAATCACCAGGGTGGGCATGGCGGAGGTGACCACATTCAGGTCAAGCCCACGGATGTAGACATAGGTTTGAAGCACGAAGAGGGTGGTGACCACCGCGAGGATTCCATAAAAGGCCAGGCCGATGGAACGGAAGGCCACCAAGAGCAGAACAAAGGCCACTCCCACCACCAGGCTGTAGAGCTTCTTCACGCGCATGGAAAGCCGGTCAAGTTCCGCACCGTGAACCGGCTGGCCGACAATGTCATACACACCGCCAGCCGCGATCTCATCCGCTACTTCATGCGCCAAGGTGAGTGCTTGGGCACGGTAATAACGGTTACCATCCTCGGTGAGTGTAAAATTAAGTGCAGCAGCCTTCCCATCGGCGGAGACCAGAAGCCCCCGGAAGAGATCTGATTGGGTCAGTTCTTCTTTGAAGAGATCAAGGGGGGAATGAGCCTCTTCGGTGGAGGCGGAGGGGAATTTGGCCTGGATTTCCTTCCAGCCAGCGTAGACATCCCCCACCGAAACCGCATCCTCGAACCACTCATGCTTATCTTTGAGCCTCTGTGCACCCGCGCGGAACTTCTCTAAGCGTTCCTCGGTGAAGAGATTATCTCCATAAAAAACAATACTGACCGCCACATCCCGTCCGAAACGTTCCAGGAAGCGGTCATAATGTTCCATGGCCGGATCCTTCGCATCGAACCAGATGCGGATGTTGTTATCAACACCCACCTGCTGGGTGTAATAGGCGGTCACCACCATGACAGGCAGAACAGCGGCTGTCGCAGCGACCGGATAACGGGCAATGAGATGGAAATATCTCTCAATCATTCCGGCGTTCAGGCTAGCACAATGAAAGCCTGCCCTGATAGTCTAGATTTATGCGAATCTGTTGTCTTTCTCCTCAGATTCCCTCCGGAGCTTATGGGCGGAGGGGTTACTCCTTTCTATTTCATCTCGCTTCGGAGGGACATAAAATCACGCTTCACTGTATCCAGGACCCTGGCCCTGTAACTCATGCCGAGGAGGACTTGCGGGCGCTGGGGATTGAGGTGCGGCCTGTCTCCGTGCCACGGCCTGTGCGTTGGGGAAATTGTCTGATGGGCTGGTTCGGGTCCACACCCTTACGTATCCTGCATTGCCGGAGTCAGAATCTCCTTGAGCAATTCCTGAATGACTTGCGCACGGGAGGTTATGACCACCTCCATGTCGACCGTTTCCGGATGGCCCCCTACGCGATGAAGGCCAGAGAATTTTTCCAAGGACCGGTCACGATCGACCTCCCGGATGCCCTTTCGCTCTACTATGAGCGCGCGGTTCAGAATCCACGGAACCGATTCAAAGCCATTGTCGACCAGCGTGAATCCAAGACCATTCCCCTTTATGAGCGGGAATTACTCACGAGGGATTTTTGTTGTGTAGTCTGCTCTGAGGTAGATCGTGATCACCTTCTGCACATGGCAGGTTCAGGACACATCGAGGTTATTCCTCACACAGTGGACACTGGGGAGTTTCATCCCCGGAGAAGAGGGGATAAGGAAACTCGCCTCACCTTCACTGGAACTCTGTATTACCTGCCCAACATCGATGGTCTCCTGTGGTTCCGGGATGAGGTGATGCCTTACCTCTCTGGACTGAAAATAGAGACCACGGTGATAGGATTTGGAGCGACATCAGAACTTTCTGAAATCAAAGAAGATAAGCGTTTTCAATTCACTGGATATGTAAAGAATATGGCGGAATTCTTATTTGTAGATGACATTTATTTATGTCCCATCCGGATCGCGGCGGGAGTGAGAAACAAACTCCTGGAAGCCTTTGCCGCTGGAATGGCAACTGTTAGCACCACTATGGGTTATGAGGGAATCCCATGTAAACCGAATGAACATCTTTTGGTTGCGGATAATGCCAAGGATTTCGCTGAGGCGGTCCAATATCTCATCCAGAATCCAGAGGAAAAAGCACGGCTGGGAAGGAATGCGCGAGATCTGGTTTTGCAAAGATACTCCACCGCGGCCTTTGGGAGAGGTATCAACCGCCTTCTCATGCGTGATTTATCTTGATTCAAGTTTTGTGCTGGGATAGCCTGATCTCCACTGTGGTTAAACGGTGTGCAAGTCAGAGTATGCAGACTTGTAAGGGAGTAAATTCATTGACTATCGTCTGTCTTATATCAGGCTGGTTTCCCTTGGCCAAGGGCCATCGGTGTTTGTGCTCAGCAAGGGACAACTGATTTTTTTATGAAGCCATAGGAGGTGCATGAAATGGATACCATGAAGTTCTGGTTGTTGGCCGCTGTGTGTGTGTGTACCACACTTGGAATGGTAGGTTTCTCCGGGATCGCGTCTTGTGAATCCGGGGAAAGCTTTGCGCTAAAGCCTGTCACATTTGATGAATCCGGGATGCAGATTTCGCCAATCAAAGAAAACCATCTGTGGGTTGCTGCAGGTGAGGCAGCGGCTCCGGTTAGCGATACTGGTGTGGTGCCGGCAGCGGAAGAAGAAGCTGCGCTCGAGCCTTCCAAACCGTTGACCATCACCATCAAAGGCGATTGGGTTTCCAAATACATGTTCCGCGGCGCCGATGTTCTCGACGACCGTGGCGCTTACCAGCCGAGTGTCGATATCGGACTGGATTGTGGACTGCATTTCAATGTGTGGGCCTCTTACGCTTCAAGCGGACGTTTCAGCCGTGGCGAGGTTTATTACTTGAATGAGAATGAACCCATCGTGATCGACTCAGGATATCCCGAAACCGGTGAATTGGATGAACTTGATTACGCGGTGTATTATGGCAAGAGCTGCCTGGATGGTGCTATCGATGCGGAAGTGGGTATGCTTTATTACGACATATTCCGCCTGAACAGTGAGGAGGCGGATTTCTGGGAGTGGTACGGAAAGTTGACACTCGCCAAGATGCCTCTCCAACCCCACATTTACACCTACTATGCTTTACCAAAGCGTACCTCGAATGGCGCTGAGGGTTGGTCAACCTGTTTGGGTGGCAGTCACACCTGCGAACTGGGCGACTGCCCCTGCTTCGGATCGAATGATCCCATGAGCCTGACCTTCACCGGAGATATCTGGTACAACGGTGGCCAATACTTTTATGGAATGGATACCGGCTGGACATGTGCAATCTTCGGAAGCGCCCTTACCATTCCTTTGTGCAACAACCTTTCCTTCACACCTGGTGTTTACTACCAGATCTCGATGGAAGACACGGTCAACGAAGATGATGAATGGTGGACTCAGCTTTCCCTGGCCTATGAGTGGTAGGCCGAAAGCAAGGATAAGTTTCATAAAAAAAAGAGGCTTTTCCCCAGAGATGGGGGAAGGCCCCTTTTGCAATCGAGCATGGGGGTGGATTCAATCCATCCCCCTTCCGTGTTTCTCCTATACCTCCGTTCCCTCCGTGATTCAAAACACATTCCGCGGTTGATATTGACACCGTCGTATCTCTTGCCTTCACACCATAAACACCCATGTCACCAACACAAACAAGGGGATCAAGATCCCTATGCTGTAGAGCATGTAGCCGAAGAAGCTCGGCATCTTCACTCCAGCGTTTTCAGCGATGCTCTTGACCATGAAGTTGGGGCCATTGCCAATGTAAGTATTAGCTCCCATGAACACCGAACCCAGAGAGACAGCGATAAGCAGCGGGATGGGGATCGAGCCGGTCGAGGTTTGCACCCCATGCATCAGCTGTGCGGGATCGGACCAGTCCAAGGTGCCCGCGGTCTGGAAGAACACCACATAGGTGGGGGCATTATCGAGGAAACTGGAAAGGAGTCCCGTAGCCCAGAAGAAGTGGGTCTCAGAGGAGAGACCCAGTTTGGCTCCCTCTGCATTAAGGATTTCAATCGGGACCTGCATGGTGATGAAGATACCGATGAAAAGGCAGGCCACCTCCCCAATGGCAGTGAAGTTGAAATTGTTGGCCTGCCTTATCTCCCTCGCGGTCACCAGCAGGGAGATACCGGCGAGGATCAGTTGGACAATCTCACGTAAGCCGATGGGAGAGAGGTGAGGAACTTTCCATCCAAACACAGTCTTGTCAGGAACCAGCAATCCCACCGCTAGTACAACCCCCAGTAGGAACAGGAAGTTGATCGAACCCCTGATACGCACTGGCTCCTTAATCGCCTCATCCAGATCTAAGGCAGTTTTGGTCTCATGGCGCCAGGCCCAGACATCCCAGATATAATATATGGCTAGCAAGATGACCATGCAGAAAGCCCACTCCACAACAAGGTTGAATGTCCACAGGAAAGGGACTCCGCGCAAATAGCCGAGAAAGAGCGGAGGATCTCCAACTGGTAGCAAGGAACCCCCGACATTGCACACAATGAAGATAAAGAAGACCACGGTGTGAACCACCCGTTTTCGTTCCTGGTTGATCTGGAGCAGGGGACGGATCAGGAGCATGGCCGCCCCCGTGGTTCCGATGAAGCTTGCCAGCAAACCACCGAGGGCCAGGATGAAAGTGTTGGTTGGAGGGTGAGCGGGAATATCCCCAGTCACCGAGATCCCCCCGCTGATCACAAAGAGGCTGAAGAGGAGCACGATAAACGGGAGGTAATCCGCGATTACCGCGTGATGAAGCATCCCCAGTACCGAAGGGAAACCCGGATCCAGGGCATGGTCCACATGGGGGAAACCATAACCCCGCAACCAATAATAGGCCACTGTAATCACCGAGAGAGCCAAGGCTATGATCAGTTTGCTGGAATTGTGTTCCCACCAATGGCTCGTGGCGGGAATCAAAGGAAGGATTGCAATACACAACAGGAGGACCACAAAGGGGGCAATCCAAGGCAGCCCAGGGATGGGAAGTTCTTGGATGGAGTGGCTGTGACTTGATTCCTGATCCAATGGCGCGAGAGGAGGTAGGGGTACGGTCTGTATGGGAACTGGTTGAGTGGAGATCTTGATCACCGGGATGCTCGCTTCTTGGGCACAGGTCTGTGGAATGTAGATAGCAGCCAGTATCAGGATGTGGAGTACAAGGACTCCGGAAGCCATGTATTCCACAAGGCTCTCATTACACCGGGATAAAAACATGTAATGGAAAGACCCCCTTGAAGGCAATTGAGACAAGATGGGTGAACTGTACCATGCTGATAAGCTTTAAACCAATCTGGAATCTAGGACATCCATTCGGGGCATCCCCTCCAAAAGCCCACGAGGAGTCATGTTCTCCCTTTGCTAGCTTGGGAATGGCTGTGTTACATTCTCACCGGTTGAGATTCTCACCCCAGCTAGTAAAAGATCCTCGCAAGGTGGACCCATCATGCCGCTTTTTGAACACTACCAAGAACCCAAGACCGGAACCCCGATCACCCTCGAAAATGGGACGCTCAAGGTTCCTAATGATCCCATCATCCCCTACATCGTGGGCGATGGCATTGGAACTGACATTACTCCAACAGGTCTGAAGGTTCTCAATGCCGCTGTGAGGAAAGCTTATGATGGTGAGCGGAGACTGGCATGGTATGAGGTTTTTGCGGGAGAGAAAGCATTCAGTCAATATGGCGAATGGATACCCGCCGATACCTTCGAGGCAGTCCGTCAGTATAAAGTCGCGCTCAAGGGGCCACTGACTACTCCAGTCGGTGGAGGCATCCGCAGCTTGAATGTCACCATCCGGCAAGTCCTCGACCTTTTCGCTTGTGTCCGTCCAGTGCGCTATTTCGAGGGAGTTCCCTCCCCTGTCAAGGAACCACAGAAACTGAATGTGGTGATCTACCGTGAGAACACCGAGGATGTCTATGCGGGTATCGAGTCGGCCCAGGGCGAGGAGATCACCCGGCAAGTCATCGAGTTCCTGAATGCCACCTATCAGAAGAACATCCGTCCCGACAGTGGGATCGGAATCAAACCCATGTCAGTCACCGGCTCCAAGCGTCTGGCACGAGCAGCGATCCAATATGCGATCCGCCGGAAACGCAAGTCAGTGACCCTGGTCCACAAAGGGAACATCATGAAGTTCACTGAGGGAGCCTTCCGGGATTGGGGTTATGAGGTGGCACGTGAGGAGTTTGCCGGGCAGGTCATCACCGAGGCGGATCTCTTCGAGAAACAGGAGGGGAAGGCCAACCCCGGTCAAGTGGTCATTAAGGACCGCATCGCGGATGCCATGTTCCAGCAAGTGCTGCTGCGCCCTGATGAGTATGATGTGATCGCCACGCCCAACCTGAATGGCGACTACCTTTCGGATGCCTGTGCGGCCCAGGTCGGTGGATTGGGACTCGCTCCCGGCGCGAACATGAACCTGGAATATGCCTTCTTCGAGGCCACTCATGGAACTGCACCCAAATATGCCGGGCTGGATAAAGTCAATCCCGGCTCGCTGATCCTTTCTGGAGTCATGCTGCTGGAGCACTTGGGTTGGCAGGAGGCTGCTAACCTGGTCACCAAGGGTATGGAGCGGACCATTTCAAGGAAACTGGTCACCTATGACCTGGAACGTCAAATGGAGGGAGCTACATTATTGAAGTGCTCGGAATTTGGCGCGGCGATTGTGGAGAATATGTGACGCCATTCCGATAGGTTAGGGTTCAAGATCATCGAGCACAATCGTTTTGATACGATCTATACGCTTGAGAGCATGATCATTGGTTAGAATTGCTTGACAACCTGACTGGAGTGCAGCCGCAACCTGAAATGAATCAGATAATGTCAAGTTGGTTTTTGCACGAATTTCAGATGCGACAATCGATTCTCTTTCCTTGAGCGGATGGAAGCTAATTCGCCGGCCATGGGTGAGGAGCTGGCTGTAAACCTCAACCATTCTGAACTGGGAGTTACGGTATGGGAAAACGAGGCATTCCGTAAGTGTAACAGGAGTTGTGACTACTTGAATATCTCTTTCTTTCCGCAAGAAAAAGAATGTATCCTTTAGGCCAAGATATCGAGGATTGGTTTCAATGAAATAAACAATAGGTGCTGTATCCAGGAGAATTTTGGATACACCTGTGAGTTCATCCTCCAACTTCACTGGATGGCCCGGCTTTCATCCGACTCACGGCGTGTCCTGGTCACCCACTCTTGGGCATCTTCACCGCATAATGGGTAAGGTGCTGATCCCCTGATGTCTTCCCATTCTATCTCTGTACAACCCTGATCTTCTTCCTTTTCCCTTCGTTCAATCAGCGAAGTAATCAGGTCCTCGATTTCACGGGGTGACAATAGCTGGGCCTCCCTAAGAATCCTTTCACAGGCTGCCGATGTCATATCTTGCTCACCTCCTTACATAAGGTTACTGCTCTAGTCATTCGGTGTCACCCAGTTCTTTCTTGAAAAAAAACACCTTCACTCTCCCCCCACCGTCCCCCCCTCCTCTTTCTCCAGCGCCTGTTGGATCACTGTCCGTACTTCCGGACGGTCCTCGTGTTCAAGCGCCTTGCGCCACATCTCCTTGGCTTCCCCGGTCTTACCCAGCGAGCGGTAGGCCATGGCTGCGTTTTCCATTGCCCGTGCGTATTTGGGGTTGAGTTCAATCACCCGCTGGTAGTAACGGAGGGCCTCCTCATAGTTCCCCTTGCGGTGGAGAACCGTGCCCAGATTGTTGAGGGAACGGAAGTGGTTGGGATCGATGGCAAGGGCGGCGCGATACTCCTCGATAGCCCCATCCAGGTACTTGGCTTCTCCGGTTTGATCGAATCTACGTGTCAGCGCGAAGCCATTTTCATAGTGCCCATCAGCGGTCTCGGTTCGGGTCGCATTAATAATCGCGGCTGCGGTATCAGGCGCCACCGCTTTCTTGGGACTAGCGAGTGGACCGTCAGTGGGAGAAGGCTTCAGTCTTATAGCGATCCCATCCGCAAGTGAACTCTCCAGGGATAAACGTTCGGAAGTGGCCCCCTCGACCTGGTAATGGAAGAGGGACTTATTGGTGAATGGATCGAGTCCCTCAACAGAATAACGAAGAGTGGACTCAATCTGCTCGTAAGTCCCCAAGAGGAGTACCTTAACCCGCCGGTCACGTGCCGCCTTCAACCAACCCGTGCGGCTAGCGGAGCTGGAAGGGACAATACCAGCCTTGGAGCGGAAAGAGGGGGGCAGGAGTTGCGAGTTTGGTTCAATGAAAATTGAGGGATCAAGGGGAGGCATCTCCAGCTTGACAACCGCCAGTCCATGCTGACTCTCGATCTTTCCGGCCAGTCCATCCTGAAGAGCGGAGGAGTTTATCGACAGGGTTGGCAATACTCCAGCATCAC
>CAZORO010000043.1:0-9163 GCA_964581845.1 uncultured bacterium | reverse complement strand
ACGGAAAGGAGCCAGGGCGATCCCCTCTTTGGAGAGGGGACCGGCCGCCAAGGCGATTGACGGGAAAAGAAAGAGAATTAAACCGGCGTTTATCTTGACCATCGCTCGTGATTCATTGTGCTTCACGGGCGGTTTGATTTGAACAGGAGTCTTCTAAACGCTTGTCAGCTTCCTTCTGAGCGCCAGGAAACCACCACCGGCCGCGAGAGTCAGCAGGCTCGCTGGTTCGGGAATCGCGGGGGCGGCACGCAGGGAAATCTCAGAGGCGGTGGGTGTGATCAAGGTGACTTTCCAATCGATTTTAGCATCTCGCCCCTCGAAAAAGAGATCGAATACGGTGGGGGCGGTATCCACAAGGATGGAATCTTTCAGCCTGAAGGCTGCTGCATCAAATCCAGTATTGGAGCCTCTCAGCGAAATGCTCCCTAAAGAAAATCCAGACGTATCTAGAACATCTAAAGTCGCCCCGGCCAGGGTGTGGAAATAGGTTTGATTGGATGCATAGAGATAAGTGCCACCCACCGGCGACACGTAAAGATCCAAAAGCACCAGGCAGGATCCAAGAATCCCCGCGGGGGCATCCAGCGAGGCATATCCCGATGGAACCATCTCCGGGTTGTCATCCACCGCAGTCAAGTAGCTTCCCTCAAGGGTGACTGGAGTGGCGAGTGCAAGTGATGGGAGCAGGAACAGACAGACAAGGGCGAAACGATGCATGGTAGCGCCTCCTCACGGTTATTCTTTGTCCCTCTCACGCAGTTTTGGGGCCATCTTCTGTAGGAAGGGATATGAGACGCATTAGGCCTTTAGAAATGCCAAATAAGGACGATTTCATACAAATGGAATTGTCTATATTGGGTCATCAAGAATATGTTTAGGGGAATACGATTTCCCCATAAGCCAAGATATTATTCAAATATGAATATCATTTCTCCCATAAGGAATCATCCAGAATGAGCCATCAGATTGTTTTTCTCCACTCCACAAATCCCTTTTCAAGCTTGTTTTTTTCAAAAGATGGAATGGAGCGATCATCGAAAAAATTTAATAATTATCATCTTGACATTCATAATGTTTATATTATTATTCATTGAGAGGTTTATAAAGTGAAATGACACACAAACACTGGTTTGAGGACTTGAGTGAAGAAGACTTGGCTTTTATTAAGCGTTTCATCCTTGCATCGGGATCACTCAAGGAAGTGGCGGGGGAGTATGGAATCTCTTACCCCACCATCCGTCTGCGGCTCGATCGACTCATCGAGAAGATCAAGATCCTGGACAGCCTGGAAATCCAGAGCGATTTCGAACGCTTGCTGCGGGCTCGGTTCGCAGATGGAAGGGTGGATGGAGAGTCATTCAGGATGCTGCTTGAAGCTTACAAGAAAGAAAAGGAGGAAGGCCATGAGAATCCTAGTGCTGGTCGTTAGTCTTACATTGTCGGCTTCGGTATGGGGAAATGGACGGGTAATGGATGTTATTTCCTGGGAAGAGATCCAAAAGGAAGGACGTCTTCTCTCTGGAGCATTGGATACTCAAGCGAATGATGGAACGGTTTCATTGAAGGTGGTGAGTTCATCTACAGAACCTGTAACTTTGCCGCTTACCGTGTTGAATAACCCCCCGGTCACCCGGAGTGAGTATGCCTTGGAGGGTCAGGTACGGTATGAAGATGTAGAGGGAGAAGGGTATCTTGAGACCTGGAATTACTTTGGGGAGTCTGAGAAGTACTTTTCGCGGACACTGTCTCCCTCAGGCCCAATGGGGGTCCTGAAGGGAAGTTCAACCTGGCGGCCATTCCGTCTCCCCTTTACCACTGGCGATTCTGTTAAAACTCCCTCCAAGATCGAAGTCAATCTGGTGCTTCCTGGTAAGGGAACAGTTTATCTAAGTGGAATCCGGCTTGTTCAGACAACAGCATGGTGGAGTGACCAGAAGGCGGGTTGGCTGGGGGGGCTTTTGGGGTGCTTGGGGGGACTCTTCGGGATCCTCGGGGGTATTTCAGGAGCCCTGGTAGCCAGGGGCAAAGGGCGCGGATTAGCCTTCGGTACGCTTTATACCATGGCGGGATTGGGTGGCCTGCTTCTTATACTGGGTTTGAGCGCATTAAGCCTGTCACAACCTTATCATGTCTATTACCCGCTTCTTCTTGGAGGAATCATCTTCACGGTTCTTGGTCTGTGTCTGATTCCAGTTATGAAACGTAATTTCATGCAGGCTGAACTTCGCAAGATGAAGGCCATGGACCTTGGGGGAGAGGTGAGGTAACCACCCTTTGCCCCATTGAAAAGGTCTATCAGGCAATGTCTGGAGTGGCGAGTTCATTCGCCCTTTGACACGAACCTGTGAAAGAATCCGTAAGGGTGGAAAAAGGCGATTGAAATCGCTATTCCATTTGTTTTACCGCAAAAAGGAAAAGACCCCTGAGAGCCGGCCGCTCAGCCCTCAGGGGTTAGGGGGTAAGGATCGATGAGCTTGTACTCGATCCGCCAGGGCGGATCGTTTCTCGAACTCCTCGAGCTTCTCAACTAGTGCCGGGAGGCTATGAATCATCGCCTCCTGCTCATTGAAAAGCTCCGGCGCCACTGCGGGAAAAACTCCTTTGAGGTGGGTGTTCTTCCCTAGAGACTTCGTGACGCCTGTGCACGATTCCAGCGTGCACCCTTCTTCTACTTTCAAGTGGCCCACCAATCCGGCGTGATCACCGATGGCCACGTTGGGTCCGATTTTTGTGCTCCCTGAGACTCCGCTCAATGCCTCCAACCGTGAATCGTTTCCGATTACCACGTTGTGGCCTACCATGACCAGCGGGCCAATCCAAACACCCTCTCCCAGGAGGGTCTTCCCCAATGTGGCCCGGTCGATTGTGGCCTGAGCGCCGATCCAACAATCATCACCGATCTCAACCACACCCACCTGCGGTATCTTGAACTGGGTCCCATCCGTGCGCTGGGCAAACCCGAATCCATCGCTCCCGAGCACCACACCCGCCTCGATCACCACCCTCTGACCGATCCAAGTATGTTCCCGGAGAGTACACCGGGGACCGATGATCGTGTCACTTCCAATCCGGCATCCTTCGCCGATGAAGCTTCCATCCCCAATCGTTACCCGGTCACCGATATGGACATTCCCTTCAATCACCACAAATCGCCCAATTCGACACTCTTCGCCCAATTCGGCATCCTCGGTGATGACCTGATAGTCCTTCTCAGGGCATGTTGTCAAAGAACTTGCCAGGGGACACATCATGATGTGAACACACGTATTGAGCCCCTCATACCCTCAAGAACCGCAGATTACGTGCCAGCCCCAATGACCCTCTTTTATCTCCGAAGCCGCCTCCTCATACCATAATGTTTTCAAAGAGTTGGGTTTCATCACTGAGAAGCTGACGTGGAATTCAGGAATAGCATTTTGGCCGCAGCTACCTCTGCTTTAGAGGAATGTAGCGGTTCTTTTACCGCACTTGTGTAGAAGGTGTTTACGATTTAGTTCTTACCAGTGGATAGGATTTGTTCCGAACAATTCCCCTCTTCCTCCAGGATCTGGCTTTCCGGGATGACCCAGAAACGTCCGTGGTCTTTCACGACCCGCAAAGGAAGTCCGTAGGTTGCGCTCAAGTTTTCCTGGGTCAGGACTTGATGTTTGACACCTTTGGCGACCACCTCTCCCGCGCGAAGGAGCAAGACATGCGAAATACTGGGCACGATCTCCTCGGGGTGGTGAGTGACCAGAATATGGGACTGAGGGGCTTTAGTACTACAGGCCCGTTCCAACGCCAGGAGAGTCTTTTCTCTTGCCGCCAGGTCCAATCCCGCACAAGGTTCGTCGAGAATAGTCAGCCCTTTCACACTGTTCTGGGCCCTTGCGATCAAACAGATCTGCCTTTCACCACTCGACATGAGACCAAAGGGACGCTGTGTAAGCTGGGGAAATCCGAGTTGATCCAAAAGGGATGCGGCATGTTCCCGCTCCAAATGAGTGGCCCGGCTGAAGGCTCCAATCACCGCCTCCTTCCCCGAAGCCACTACCTCCACCCCCGGCGTATGGGTCCACCACCGTAGAAGGTGATCGGCGACAACCGAGCTGACAAACCCAACCTTTTGGCGCACCTTGGGCAGAATGATCTCGCTGATCCATCCCTCCAACAGATAGACCCTCCCATGGCTAGTTCCGATGTAACCCGTGGCAATCCGCATCAATGTGGTCTTGCCAGAACCATTACTCCCTAAAACCGCCCAGTTCTCACCTTTTTTGACTTCCCAGTTGATCCTGGAAAGGATTTGGTCATCTCCCCTCCAGTAATGCACATCTTCCATTCGCAGGCAGATCTCGTCCACGTCCTTGTCTCCAGCCCCTGAACAACGTAAAACGTATCATTGCTCACTCATGTCTTGAAAGGATAGGTCTCCATGACTCAGAAGGCTAAGACCAAACTTAAGGGCCTCCCGCATTCACGGGATTGTTTTGTCTGTGGTGAACGGAATCCTGCAGGTTTCCGAGGGAAATTCGAGATTGATGAGAACGAACACATCTTTTTCCGTTTTCGTGGACACCACACCATGCAGGGGTTTGGTACCATCATGCATGGTGGTCTTCAGGCCACCATCCTCGATGAAACCATGGGCTGGGCCACTGCGGTTTCCTGCAAACGTATGACCGTGCTGGCCGAAATCACTGTCAGGTACCTTAAGCGGACTCCTCTGGAGACTGACCTTGTGGTGGAAGCCTGGACTGTTTCCGTGGGCTCCCGCTTGATCAAGGCGGAGGGGGTGATCCGAGATGAAAATGGAACGATCTATACAAAGGCGGTTGGAAAGTTTGCCGCCTTGAGCCTGGAGGAAACCCTCTTCGTGGATGACCACCTGATCTACCACGAGGGAGATGTGCATATCTTCGAGGACGTGGCAGATTCGATGGATGTAAGCAAGAAGCCGATATGAGCACCGGTCCGTTGGAACCCCTTCTTAAAGCCGTGCTCCTCATCGCCCATGGCAGCCGTGAGGAAATCGCGAACCGTGAGGTCATCGAGATGGCGGAACGGCTTGGCCGGCGGCTTCCACGTATGCTGGTTATCCCTTGTTTTCTGGATGTAGTTCAGCCTGATATCCCGGCGGGATTCCAGCGTGCGGTTGATCTGGGGGCACGGCAAATCCTGGCCGTTCCCTTTTTCCTTGCTACCGGAGTGCATGTGGGCCAAGATATCCCCCGGATTCTGGAGGAGTGTCTCGCTCAGTGCCCCGGGGCGGAGGTTCGTATCACCCCAGCCATCGGGCCTGATCCGGGACTGGATGAGATCGTGTTAAATAGGATTGGCGGAATGGAGTAGCATAGAGTAGAACAGAGTAGCGAATTTTTCCGCATGAAGTAACGCCAAAGCGAATGAATTCGCCACTCCATTATGGATTTCTGGGAGTGAATCTAAGGAGAAACCGCCTATGTCAGAAGTTGATGCACCCAAAGCAAAGTGGATCTATAAACCCGCTGGTGAGCGGGATGAATTCCGCAGTGTGTGTGGTTTCCGCAAGAATGTTCTGACACCCGCCGACCAGACTCCGATTTCCATCTCTCATCTGCGGATTAATGAGTCTCGTGATCACTACCACAAGGTGCTCGAAGAGGTTTACTTTGTGCTCAAGGGTGAAGGCGGCATGGTGCTGGATGGAGAACGTATCCCGATTCGTGAGGGCGATGCGGTGGTGATCCGCCCGGGTGTACGGCACCACTCGCAGGGCGAGATCGAGGTGCTGATTATCTGCTGTCCACCCTTTGAGGATGGTGACTGCTTTTTTGATGACTGAATTTCCCGAAAACGAAGGCATCTACAGCGGTTTCGCCCGGGGCTATGACCTCGTGATGAAGGATGTCGATTATTCTCTGTGGGCACAATATGTTCTTGATCTCCTGGCTCACTACCAGATTAAGGGACGGAGGATCTTGAATCTTGCTTGCGGGACGGGAAGCACCGAGGCAGTGTGGTCCTCGGCCGGTTACAGGGTGACCGGCATCGATCAATCCGCCAAAATGATCGAGGAGGCCATCCGGAAGAATGCCAATTTACCACGTATCTCCTTTCATGTTGGCGACATGAGGCATTTGGAACTCAACGAGGAATTTGATTTTGTCTTCTGCTTGTACGACTCGCTGAACTACCTGACCCATCCACGCGATGTACAAGCCTGTTTCCGTGTCGCGGCGGACCACCTTCGTTCCGGTGGTGGTTTCATCTTCGATGTGGCCACCGAAACCAACATCCTCGAAAACTTCACCAACACCACCTATGCGGAAAACTTCGAGAATTTCGCCTACATTTGGGAGAATGAATACAATATCAAGACAAAAATCTGCCGGAGCGATTTTTATTTCTTCATCCAGACTGTGGGTGAGGCGGCTTTTATACGCAGCCATGAGGTCCATTTCCAAAGAATATACACCAACCGCGAGTTGCTCAAATGGCTGCGTGAGGCGGGCTTTGAATTCCTCGGTTCCTATGATGGCTTTACCTGGAATCCACCGTGTGCTTCCAGCGAGAGGATCCATTTCGTGGCAAGAAAGAAGTAGTTGTGAAAGGAGAGGGTCGGCCCTGTAAAGTAACGTGAAACCCCTCGCATTGCGCTGGATCGCCCCCGCCCTGCTGTCGCTGGTTTTCCTGATCCTGATCCTGATTGCCATCCAGCAGCGTCAAAGCGCATGGACAGAGTTCAGCAAGTCCCTCGAAACCGCCCTACGTTGGGAGGGGCAGGAACGGGCACGCTGGCTCTCCGATCGTCTCGATCCTTTCTATGTGGACTGGCGGACCTCCCCCGTTGAACCCGCATTTCCAGATTGGAGTGGGGCGAGTTGGCTCTTGCTGGATGCCAGCGGCGAGGTGGCTCTCGATACAAATGGAGCCGCTTTTTACGCAAGACCTGTCTCCGCCTCGGGAGAGATGGAATGGAGGGAGGATCAAGCGGCCTTCGATTTGGCAGCTCATGGAGAGGAGTCGGTGGGCATCCTGAGACAGAGCAGCGGCCTTTATAGAATGCGTATTTTTTTTCCTGTAACCACCACGAGTGGTTCCATCAGCACACGCTGGGTTTTGGTGGGTGAAGCGATTCAGGAAGAGGGGAACGAGAGTCTCCTTGATCAGCTCTATGCTGCCCAACGCCATTTCTGGATGACCGCCACACCCCTGGCTGTGGCCGCGCTGGTTCTGCTCATACTCCTGTTCCGCGGAATCACACGCACCAGCCGTCTCGAAGCCTCCCTGCGTGAAGCTGAAGAGTCCATTGAAATCGAGTCGCTCACCTCCACCTTGGCGCATGAACTGCGCAATCCTCTTTCGATCATCCAAAGTTGCGCCGAGCTTCTACGCAAACAGGAGGACCTCTCCGAGGATGGACGGGAACTGGCCGAGGACATTCTTGAGGAGATATCCCGTTCACAGGATGTTCTGCTGAGGCATCTGTACCCGGAACGGTATCTCATCACTGAAATCCATGATCTCGGGTCCTTCTGCACCGATTTCTGGCAACACCGCCAGGCTCTGTTGCAAACCCATTCAATTAATCCTGAAACGTTCATTGGTGAGGATTCACGAAAATTAAGTGTCCATGCCGTTGATGACCAACTGGAGAAGATTCTCGATAATCTGCTGCGGAATTCAATCGAGGCCATGCCGGAAGGAGGCTTGATCCGTTTTTCCCTTGAGGATCAAGGGAAGTTTGTTTTGATCCGTTTTGAGGATAACGGTCCAGGGCTCGGAAGTGTTTCCTTCTTCTCACGTGATGGATGGCGATTAGGACCGGCCAAACCGGCGGGGAAGGGAATTGGGCTGAGGCTGGCGAGGAAATGGGTGAAGCGTTGGGGTGGGGAGTTGAACGTCAAGACGTTCCGTACAAGCTTTTATGGGAAAGTGAAGGGGACAGAAATCCTGATTAAACTTCGTAAACTGGATGACAATTCCCCAGCGCCTTGTTGAACAGAAGACCTCACCCCCCCAACCCACCTACCAAAGGAGAAGGGAGAGCACCCCCCTCGCCTAGTGGGAGAGGGGGGTCGGGGGGGTGAGGTCTTACGGAGTAGCGAATTCATTCGCATGGATATTGTTCAGTGTTAACATGATCAAGTGATAGGAGGTTTCTCAGCATGTCCGATACCCGTCAAAACAAACCATTCGTGATGCAGGTCAAGGCCGGAACTTATGCTTGGTGCAGCTGTGGCCAGTCGAGGAATCAGCCGTACTGCGATGGTTCGCATCGTGGAACTGGCAAGTCCCCCGTGGTAGCGAAAATCGAGGAGGAGAAGACGGTCGCTTGGTGTGGATGCAAGCAGACCTGTACCCCGCCCTATTGCGATGGGACACACAGTAAGCTGTAGGAGTGGAAGAGAGCGGCGTTCTCCTTGTGTTCTTTCGAGTGGACTCACTTGCCTTTTGGCTGAGTGCCTGATTGATGCTTATCGACATAAGCGTCGAGGAGACGCCGGATCATGCGTTGGTATTGCGTGTGGTGACGCGCCGCCTCGGATTTGAAGAAAGCGACACTCTTCTTGCTCAAGGCGAGGGTGACTTTCACCCCCTCCTCTTTGAAGGCCAGCTCCTCGGGAGGAGGGAGGAAGTTCCTGATCACCTTGGCCTCGATGGGTTCATCGGTGTAGTTGATTCTCCCTCTCATAGATTACCTTGCCTTTCCGCCAGTATCCGGCGCCAAAGATTTGAATCACACCTCCGCGATAGGCGAAACGGACCGTGAAGATGCCTCCTTCAACCGAGCCAAAACAGAAATAACGCTGTTCAGTCACACTGTGGCTGAGGTCCTCAGCAATGACACTTTGGGGATCAGCGAAAGCATTTTGAGCCAAGGAAAAACTTACACCGTGTTTTTGTTGATTGTCGGTATCCTTCTCCGGATCCCACTCAAACCGAGTCATCTTCACCATCAAAGTCTACCACAAAATGGAATAAATACCATATAAAAGTATGGCTTATCGCATGGGACAAAGGTTATTTGATCTCCTCCTTCCATCTGGTCCCCCATTCACGGATGGCTTGGAGGATATCTTGCGTGGAGGCTTGAGTCTTGATTTCCGGAACATCGATTCCTCCATTGATCAAACCGCCTACTCTGTAACCGGTTCGTGAACGCCATCGCCTGCGCCTTGCGATCTGTGCGATCATCTTC
>CAZORO010000042.1:13257-19243 GCA_964581845.1 uncultured bacterium | reverse complement strand
ATCCCGCTCTTGCCAAGGTGGTTAGGATTTTGGCGACAAAGGGGCGTGGCAGATTCCTTGAACGAGCCACATCCTCCGCCGTTAGAAGCGTTATTCCCCCATCATAATTCTCGGCCAAGCGGCTCATGGCCGCGATGGCATCCTGTGTAGAACGATTGAACATAACAGGAACACCGGAGACAGTCTAATAACTCCAGATTCCTCCTTAAAAGATGATAAATAGATAATGTATACTGGATAGAGGAAAAATTCAAGACCTACCGGTAGAGAATCCCCTCAATCATTGAGGCGGTGAGGGGATGGATGGAGGAATGGGGGGAGCATCAGGACCTGGAGGACCACCTCTGAAAGTCTTCTGGACCACCTCAATCCGTTCTCGCCATTCCTGATATCTGGCTTCGTCTAAGACTCCAGAAACCTCCTTTTTCATGAGTTCAAACTGTTCATCAATCCGGGGAGATTTTTCGCTCAAGATCTGGTGGATGGTCTCAATCCGGGGAGTGACGACCTTCTTGAACTCCTCGGCGGGGCTACCGGTCAATTGGAGATCTTTGACCATCCGCCCTACAACCTGCTCGGGTGTGGGAGGTCCTGGGGGGAAAGGGCTTCTCATGAAACACCATCTGACAATAAAGGTACCTGCAACACCGATGAGGATACCGCTGATTAGGATAATGACCCCCAGCGCTACTGGCTTTAAGCGGCAGGGCCCGATTGTCTTTTCCAGGCCCGTCTTGATCCCTGATTCACCCATTGAAAAAATGTCCCTTTCAGTTCATCCCCCAAGGCATACTTAATACCAGCTGAACAAAAGGATCGATTGTTTCTGGTGAAAGTTGCATTGCCAGGATTCCCAAGACTAAAGCCACGCTGGTGGATACGGCTGCGGTTAAAGTTAAACAATCCAAATGCAATACCTCCTCGCAAGAGGCCGTTTCGATCCTCTCCATGACTTGGTTGACTATATTTATCCGCGGGGGATGGTCTCTTTTCCCAACACGAGGCATCTCGTTCAAGAAGGTTTCCGTTTTCATCTCTCGAAGTTCTCCCCTAAGTCTTCAATTAGCTTCCTCAGCTTATTTCTTGCGCGCCAAGTCTGGACCTTGACCAATGTCTGGCTCCATCCGGTTCTCCTGGCGGTTTCCTCTACTGAACACTCCTCCATATAACGGAGGGTGAGAACCAACCTGTCACGTGACGGAAGCTGGGCAAGAAGCGAATTGATTTGATTGGCGATGCGTGCCTCAGCCCCCTCATCCCGGTCTTGAGCAGTCAGAGTTGGACAGTCCTCAATCGAGATAGTCCGTGATTCCTTCTCGCGCTCCTTCCTCCTCCAGTATTTATATCCGACTCGTGTAGCGACACGGCTGAGCCAGTGTTCGAAGGGGCTCCGGTGCCGGAATCCCCGCAAACTCAGGTATGTCTCCACAAAGACATCCTGAACTAGCTCCTGGTGAATCACCGGATCCCGGGTAAAACGCCACATCATGCGTCCAACCCGCTGCTGGTAACGTTCCACAATCCGGCGATATGCGTTGGGTTCCCCTTCCAGACAACGAGTCACATCCTCCGCATCCAGGAGGTTGAATGTATTCCGTTCACAATTCTCCTTCGAGTCATCGGCAAGGCGCAATAAGCTCCCAATAATGACTTCAGAAACAACGGACATATTCGATAATCCAACCGATCCCCTTCATTTTTGTTAGTGCTTTGCGCACTCCTAAGGTTACACGGGTCCTCCAACTATCCATAGTCCCAATTGAGTCACAATTTCCTTGGATAAATCGATTTTCTCATTTTTCTAAAATTTGCCTGTAACCATGTTTATAACGGTTTCCACTAATGGAGGTAGAAACTCCAGACCCCCTGGATGGATCTATTGCTGCTATTTTGAGAGGAGTTTGTATGATGCGAATCGCCTCAATTGGGAGTTCATTGTTTGATCCCAGCCAATTCATCAACCGCCTGGCCGCCGGTGCTGGCCAGAAAGGACAATCAAACTCTAGTGCCGCACAACCCTCCGCGAGTGAGATGGCCAGCAACCTGGCCAGGTCAGTTATCGACACCGCCGATAAGAATAAGGATGGCGCCCTAAGCGTCGAGGAAGCAGGCCAATCGGAGGAGGTGTTCAATCGTTTCGACACGGATGGCGATGGGCTCATCAGCGAGGATGAGTTAATCGCGGGAATGACGGATGACCTTACGTCTTTGCAAGCCATGTTCGAGACCGGCTCCACAACCTCCACTACGAGTACGAACGCGGGTGTGAATTCCTTGTTCGATTTGAGCGCCGTGGGCCTGCAAGTGCCGCCACCACCACCTCCTCCCCCTCCACCCACTGAAGGTGGTGCGATGGATACCAACCAAATTGCCACGGATCTGGCCGCCTCCATCCTGGAGGCCGCTGATAGTGACGGCGATGGTTATCTGACGTTAGAGGAATCGGGTCAATCGGAAGAGGTGTTCAATCGTTTCGACACGGATGGCGATGGTCTCCTAAACAAGGAGGAGCTGATTGCTGGTCTTCAAACGGACATGGAGACAATGCAGTCCATGTCCGTTTCGGGTTCCATGGAAATGAGTTCTCTTTTCGATCTAAGCGCGGCTGACCTTGAAGCCCCTGGAACCACTGGAGAGGGACCCGCCGAGAGCGCTGACGCTTCAACGAGTGGTGCCTCGGGAAGCTCCTCAAGTGGTTCTTCCGATTCAACGGAAACGGAGACTACAACCTCGGTTACCGAGACCGCGACCGCCACGATTACGATTACGACAACAACGACCACCACCACCGCCGCGGATGGCACGGTCACCACGGAAACCACATCAACCGTTTCCTCCAAACCCAAGCAAGTTGACTTGACAGGTTTGCTGTACCGGTCTCTGGAGTCTTCTTCGGCGTCCAATGCGGCCAAAACATTCGACATTCAAGCATAGCTGTTTGAACTGGCGGTGTTTAGGAAACTGATCGAAAAAAACTATAGACAGGGTGTAACCCCTTGTTGTCCTCCGACACTAATGAGGTGAATGGGCGGAGAGGACAAGGAATAAACATCTTTGCTACCGGGGCCTGTCATCATCAATGACACGGGTTGTGATGGGTTCCTTAACTCCTAAAGACTCCCACTATTCCAAATAACAGTGGGTGTCTGTTGTAAACTTGACCTCTGGGAGACTCGGGATCGAGGGCGTTTCCGAGTCTCCCGCCGTCCTGTCCCTCCATTCGCGGAAAGCTCTATGGGATACGCTGGTAGGTGATCACCACCGCGTGGGGGACCTGCGGAATCGTCACAAGCAGCCCGGGATTCATGAGTGCCTCGCCTGTGTGTTCCATTGCATGCTCTTCATCTCGATTCCACACGCTATACCAGGATTTGGGATCAAGATCGTTCAACTTGAAGCGCGCTGATTCATAGACACAGTCCTTACGCCGGAATGCCTGGACCATCCCTTGTCCATTTTCTGGACGGTTGAATTGCCATGCGATCCAGAGGTCCTCTTCAAGGGTATAGGGTGTCAACGGGTAATAATCGCCATAAAAGTTCGGGGCAATTTCCTTCCACTCAGCGGTCAGCTTTCGAAGCAGATCCCAATCAAGGTCTTTCCGGCGGGCATCACAACTCAAGGTAGTGTCGAGTCCCAGGCAACTCCGGAAACTATAAGTGTCGAAGTCGATCAAACCGGTACCCCAAAAAGGGATCCAGAAGGCCAAACCATAGGTGTGACACTGTTCGCCGACCCAGTCAAAGATGTAATCGCTCCGGAGTAATGGAACGGAACGCCGCATGGTTTCCAGATCATTGCGATGCCCTCCGCTGGCACATGAATCGATCATCAGCTTCGGATGCCGCCGTACCAGTTCGTCCCATAAAGCCAGGTAACCCTCCACATGCCGGATCTCAGTTATCCCTTGACGGCTGGGGGTGTCGTTGGCCCGCCAGTACGGCAGGGGATCCATGTTGAAGTCCTGCCGGTAGAAATCGATGCCTTCTTCGGTGATGAGATTATCCAGACGGCCGGCCATCCACTTCCACGCTTCCGGATTGCCCAGGTTGAACAGACCACCCTCACGGCCACCGAGTACCCACTCAGGGTGGTTCTCCGCGATCCATGAGCCTGGCGTGACTCGTTCAGGTTCAAACCAAACGATCAGGCCAAGTTCCTTTTCATGCGCATGGTCCGCAACAACTCGGATACCACGTGGAAATCGCGCACGGTCCACTTCCCATGTGCCCACGGAAGTCCAATCACCCTTGTTGAGATACCATCCCGCGTCCATCCACCAGTGGGTAATCGCGATCTTCTCTTCCACGAAACGGTCGATATACCGGAACTCATCGGTTTCATTACAAAGCAGCCCAGGAAATTGGTTACCGCTGACCGCGGGCATCTGGGGTTCTGGCAACCTGCCATCCCGCCTGGGAACATTGTGAGCCCACATCCAGTGGCGCCAGAGATTCTGCGCGCGTACGCCGCCACCCTTCCAGAACTGAACGGCGATGAGCGGCGAACGGACTTCCTCACCCGGGTGGAGAACGAAATGGGTGTCTTCCTGGCCCGCTGTTACTCGTAGCGCCATGCCGAGATCACGCGCAAAAGTACACGTCCATTTCCCCGGCCAACCAACAGCTAGGATCACTCCGCCGTTTCCACAATCAAGGTTGAAATAGGGGAATTCACCCGCGCAGGGACGGCCATGACTCGGTGTGAAGGTTTTGGTTTCCCCGGATTTCAAAGGTGTCGCATATGGTTGGTAGTCAGTCCGGTTCACATATGTTCCGTTGTAATGATGAAGAACGAAACCTGCTTCTCCCGTTTGATCAAATTCGGCATCCAGAGCCCGGATGTTGGAGAGCACCGGCGTGTCCTGTTCTCCACGGTTCTTTAGATGAAGCGTCCACTCAATGACAGGAAAGTCCAGGTACTCGATGCCCTCACATCGTGCTTGCAAACCAGAAACCGGATCTGAATAGGTTATGGTATGCGCGATGCGTCTTTCGTCGAGGCTCTGTTTCTCCCGTTTAACAGGCCAATCCTTCAGAAGATCCGATGACTGCGCATCCCCGTATTGAAAGGAAAAAGGTGGGGAAGTGGTGACGGGTTTTGGTTCACCCTTGATCAAAGGCATGTCTCCAAGGCGGAGGGAGCGCCCGTCGGTAAGCACGACTACGGCATTTGCCCAGGAAGCTTGATCGCTGTTAATGTTGTCACCGCCATCCTCGACAGACAGCAAAAATTCGGTCACTCCTGCCAAGTCAACCTGTATCTCCACACCTGGCTGGCCTCGTTGCATCACAGCGGACCGGTGGAGTTCCCGGCCATTGGCATTCACAACAAAAACCGCGCTGCCTCCACTGTAAGAACCATTGGTATCAATACCTGCGACAACCGAAAAGGATCTGGCTTGGGCAGGCAAGCGCACTAACAGACGGCTGACAGCATGGCAATAGAGGCCATGATCGTATTGGCGGTCACCGATCTTGAGTGGCTGTCCATCGCGGAGGTTTTGTTGGACCGGTCCATATTTGACCAAGACCACAATACCGGGCTCCAGATGACTCGCGGGCGTAACACCATCGAATTTCGCCGCGATCCATTCCCCACTCTGGGAAAGCTCCATTGGTGAAGGCACAACTTCTGTCCATGCCGAAAACAGCCCAAAACACAACAGAGACATAATCGCCCACGATTTCACGAGTTTGTACTCCATTCCTATGGCTCCCATGGTCCCACCGTTCCCGGTTATTGCGGAAGCGGCAAATACTCGCCGAGGAATTTATCCATGTAATACCGGCAGTGACGGTTGACTCCCTCCGCCAGATCCATGGTGTGCGGCCAGCCCTCGACACGGGCGTACATGGAGGGGATGCCGAGCTCCTTGAGCTTCGCAGCGAGGGTATCGGCCTGGTCAATGGGAACAATGTCATCGATCGTGCCATGGATCACCAAGGTCGGGGGATCACCGGCGTTGAGGTAGGTGATGGGAGAG
>CAZORO010000042.1:11019-13241 GCA_964581845.1 uncultured bacterium | reverse complement strand
TCCTATAAAGGTCAGGGGCTTCTTCATAGGTCTTTCCACCCAGGAAGTCTTTCAGCACCTTTTGTTTTCTGGCGAACTCGGTAGTGCAGTCCACCGGGCCATAGAAATTGATCACTGCTTGAACACGGCTGCTGACTTCAGGATTTCCTCCAGCTCCCTCCAGCTCGGGAACATCGGAGGAATAACCCACCATCATCGACAGGTGACCGCCCGCCGAGTTCCCGCTGACCGCGATCTTGTTGGGATCAACGCCATACCTGATGGCATTGGCTCTCAGAAATCGCACCGCGCACTTGGCATCACTGACCGCCGCCGGGAAGATGGTCTCCTGTGAGAAACGGTAAGAAATGGTGGCGGTGATGTAGCCCTTCTCCGCATAGGTGATGCAGTAAAAGGCCATGTCGGAACGGTTTCCGCCTTTCCAGCCGCCTCCATGGATGAAGATAATGAGTGGCAGGGGTTGTCTGGCCTGCAGGGGACGATAAAGGTCGAGTTTCAGGCTTCGGTCACCCACCTTGCCATACTCGATACCCATCTCGGAAGTGACCCCTTCAGGAAGCTTGGTGGGGATGCTGATGAGTGGGACCTTGCCCGCAGCCACCGCCTGGAGTGCCTGTGAGGAGGATTTGAAACCCTCCGGAAGGGGAGGAGGTTCATCGTTATCCTCCGCACCCACAACCGCCAGGGGCGTCAAACACAAACAGATCACACAGACCACCAATATCCAAAAATTCGATTCCGTCTTCTTCATGGTTGCCTCCGATCAAAACTGTTGACTTGTGCCTTATCAGGGTAGTGCAGTAACCGAAACCTGACCTCTATATCCCCTCTCCCAATCGCACGCACTCGTGCGAGACAAGAGGACGAGGGGACTTTGTCCTCCCCCTTCGCCTTGTGGGAGAAGGGGGTTGGGGGGATGAGGTCTGAAACTGAGAGAGAATGACATCAGGGAGCGGGTGATGGCAAGCAGGGACTCCTTCTTTCCTTATTGCCTTGGCCGTGAGCGCAGATAAGAGTCCAGGATCAGCTGGGCCGCAATCCGGTCGCGTAGCCCTTTCTGTTGACGTTTCTTCTTGGGAGCGGCGGTGAGAGTCTGAATCGCCTCGGTTGTGGTGAAACGTTCATCCCAAGTCTTCCAGTTGATCCCGGGCCAGCGTACCCGGCATTCCTCAAGGAGTGACATCACCGCTTCACAGGATTTCCCGCTCCTTTGACCCTTGAGACTGACTGGGAGTCCCACCACGACTTCGCCGGCCGGTCCCTGTTCGATGATCTCCCCCAGCTGCTTGAAGAAGGATGCATCCGGGCGTCTCTCTAGGGTGGGACCTGGTTGTGCGGTCAGACCGGCTGGGTCGCTGATCGCGGTGCCCACACGGACCTCTCCAACATCTAAAGCCAGGATGCGCTTTTCTGAAGGGGGCATGGGGGGGTATTCAACACATTTCCCGGATGAATGGCCAGAGTTGATCATGATTTCATTCGAGGGGGCCCCAATTTACATATGCCGTGGCATCATTGAGGATGCCTTTGACGGTGAATGAATGATGAGAATAGCCATTTCCTGGCGCGCTCTCTCGGAGTCCGCCTCTCATCTACCACTCTTGGAATACCTTCACCACCTTCATGGCCACACAATCCTGATATTGAGGGAGATTGGGATTGAGTCCTCCGTTGAAAAGGATGGTATCCACTTCCACACAGTTAAGGCTCATGGAGGTTGGCATCCCTCCTTGCGTGTGTTGACGGATTGGTCCAAACCGCTTGAGGCTTTCCTTCCCGATGTGCTTCTTGGACTGGAGGAACCATATTCGGTGCAGTCAGCTCTGTTCCTTAACTGGGCTTGCAACCATGCGATTCCCTTTGTCTTCCTCTCTTGCCAGAACATTGACCGGCTCCTTCCCTATCCCTTCCGTGTACTTGAATCCTGGGTCCTCTCGCGCTCGCATGGGGCATGGTTTCTGAATATGGATGCGGCCGCGCGAGCCAGACGGCGGGGTTTCAGAGGTGTTGGAAGAGTGATCCCCTTGGGAGTGGAGATCCACGAGAGGGATCCGGTCCATGCGCCTGGATCTCCGTCCGTCGCGGCCCCCGTCCGCTCAGAAGCCTTTACTGCCGGCTATGTGGGCCGCCTGGTGCCGGAAAAAGGAGTGGAGGACCTCATCCGGGCCTGCTCACTTTCCAGTGTGAGATTACTGGTCGCGGGGGATGGACCTGAACGATCC
>CAZORO010000042.1:0-11009 GCA_964581845.1 uncultured bacterium | reverse complement strand
TCCAATCTTGAGAACTTGGCTCGTGATCTCAAGGTACAAACCACTTGGCTGGGAAGGATCGAGTCCACGCGGATGGCAGAGGTTTACTCCCGGATGGACATCCTTGTTCTTCCATCGATATCCACTCCCCGCTGGAAGGAGCAGTTTGGCCGTGTGCTGGTGGAAGCGATGGCGCATGGTATTCCCGTGGTGGGAAGTTCTTCAGGGGAGATCCCCCGTGTGATGGGAGAAGCGGGTCTTCTCTTTCCCGAACGAGATAGCGGGTATCTGGCGGAGTGCATCAACCGGCTCAGGGAGAACAGGCAGCTCAGAGAAACTTTCTCCCTTGCGGGACAGAGAAGAGCAAGAAACCTGTTCAGCTGGAAGCAGGTTGCGGGTCAAGTGAATGACCTCATTCTAGCTTTGAAATACAGCATTCTTTGAATAAGTTGTTGAAACCTATTGAGTCTGCTGTGAGTGATGCCGATCATGTCGAAAGAGGAATCTCCCAAGGGAGAAGGCGCCAAGGCTCAGATAGATGCGAGACTGAAAGTCGTAACCCTAATGTTTGGAGAGAGATAGAGATAAAAGATTTCCCTTGACAAACAGAAGTGGAAGCGATTAGACTTTTCTCCGTTCGTCTTGGGGCATTGGCTTAATTTAAAAGATTGCAAGCGTGTTCAGCGACAAGAGCTACCTCATTGAGCGCCTGGGAATGAGCTCCCGGGTCTGCGGAGAAGGCCGCATTTCGGGGAGGATGAGGAGAGATGTTCTCCGCCTCGCCAGAAGCGTCCTGACCGTGGGTCTGGCCGTAAGCTTATGTGGTCTTGTCTCCCACAACCCAGATGAGCCTTACAACACAATCCCCTTCGCTCATCTCTTGAGTGCTCCATCGGTGGAAGCCTCAAATACTCCGCCGGTGGATCTATCCGAGTCCGCTCCAATTCCTCTCTTGAATGCTTGGCCAGACATTGTCGATGAAGAACCTTTTGAGGTGGAGACTCCATCCTCAACCTTGCGCAAGAGAACTATGGAACGTCCTCTCCTCAACTCGGGGAGAAAGACCTCCATTGGCCCATCTGTTCAGGCGGCTCCTCTCCTTACGGCCATTCGTCCCAAAGTCAATTCGACCGCCAAGGTGTTGTTGGCCTCCCTATTCTCTGATTCGGTCTCCCAGCCTGTTTCTACAAGTGAGTTTGTCGTGGAAACCACACCGTCATCTGATGATGAGATCGAGTTGTCTAGTCATGATCCGGAGGAAGAAACCCCTGTCGAAGGTGAAATCCGCATTGAAGACAGCGAAGAAGCCACCTTTGATGAAGAAACCCCGGTCTATACGGAGGAGGAACTTCAAAACCTCCAAAACAGTCAACCTGAGTCCGCTCCCGCCCCCGCTCCTGAAAAGAAAAGTGGGCGAAAAGGTTATGTGATCCGTGTCGAAGGAGATGACTTGGTAGTTTATGATTCCAAGGGGAATGAGGTCTACCGGAAGGGTAAATCAGAATCCAGGACTAAGACGCACCTCTCTAAGATCAAGGGAGCCGCCAGCAAACTGGAGGAAGAAATCAACCAATCTGGACCAACCACCAAGGTTCCGTTGCAGGGCATGGTTCCTCCAACGGGTAGCGATTTGGTTTTCCATGAGGTGAAAAAGGGAGAGAATCCCTCCATCATCGCTCGTAAGTATGCCGGACTCACTGCTCAAAAGCTGATGGAGGCAAATGGCATCACCAATCCCTCGAGTATCCAGATTGGGACCAAGCTGTGGATACCTAATACGACTCAGGGGATCACCCATGTGGTTCAGGAGGGAGAGACGATCTCCGATCTCCTTAAGAAGTATGAGGTTGACAACCTTTTTGAAGTTTGTGATGTCAATGGACTGAGCCGGGACACCAATGAGGTTGCTGCAGGAACCCTCCTTGTGATTCCTGGCGCGAAGATCAAACCTCAAGCCCCTGTCAGGAAACGCCCCACCGCCATCACAATTGATCCAGCGGCATTCAAAGGCCGGGCGGGTTGGGCTTGGCCGGTGGAAGGTGAGGTTCAGGTCAGCAGCCCCTATGGTCTACGGATCGATCCCTTTTCCGCACTTAAAAACAAGTCCAATGCCGCCGCGGGTGGTGGTAAGGATGGAGTGAAGCGATCCTTCCATCATGGCATTGACCTTGCCATGCCAATCGGAACCCCCGTCAAAGCCGCGCGCGATGGCGAGATTGTGAAAATCTCTCAATCCCGGTGGGGTCATGGACGGATGGTGCAAGTCCTTCATGAGGATGGATGGTCTACTGTCTACTCTCACAACAGCAAGATCCTGGTCAAGGTGGGTGACCGTGTGAAACAGGGAGACATTCTGGCTCTCTCCGGCAATACCGGGCGTTCGACAGGACCCCACCTCCACTTCGAGGTCCGCCGCCCCGACCAACGGAGTGTGGATCCGAGACGTTTCTTGAGCTCCGTCGAATAGATCGGGGTCCTTTTCCCTCGCTAGTCTTGCCAAAGACTCCTTGTCAGTGTCAACATAATGCGTGTGCCGGTTATAAGGCGGCGATTTCATTTATTGTCTTTTCAAAGGGGTTCTTTTCATGGATGGGAAGTGGTGTTTCCGTGATCTACTGGTCCTGGCATTTTGGATGGGGGCTGGTCTTCTTCTATCCGTTTTGTTGCTACCTGGCGCATTTGCCATCTCGAAATTCACCCAGTCTGGAGTTCCCCAAGATCTCGGTTCAAACGAGGGGGCGATCCTCGAGGAGAACGATGCCTTCTTCACCATCATGACCGCGCGGACTGTCCGCTCAGTCGCCAAAAGTCATGGCCAGATTTCTAGCCGGGATTACGAGGGCGACAAAGCGTTTGTCGCGGAACATAGGGAAAAGAATGCCGACTATTGGTACTGGGCTCATCAAAAGGCCAGGGAAGCTTTAGTCATGGCGTTGGGCCGTCAGCCTCTGGCGGCAGTCAAGGTGATCGAATCCGTTCCCTTCACAGATCATCTCATTCCTGAATACCGTTGGGTTCTCACTGAGGAATTCAAAAATTATTTACAGGGAGCTTTGGAGGATCTGGCTTACATCTACGATCCCACATTGGGAGTGGAGGTTTTTCTCTCCAATTATCAGGTCTCCAAGCTGGCTCGTCAGTATGTCACAGAGATTCCCAAACAGGGCGAGATGCGCGGGCGGGAAATCCGGCCCGTCATACCCATGCTGAACATACCACTGCGTGACCTGGTGGCCACTCCCCGCAAGGGTGAGGAAGGTCAAGTGGGCCTCGATGTTCTCCTGAAACTGCCGAAAGGGGGTATTTATGATTCCTTGTTACCCGGATCACCGGAATATAAGAAGCGCAAACCTCCCATCCAGGAGAAGCTGTTCACGGTCAGTGACAGTCAGCTCAAGCTCATTCCGGTATCCAGCTCAGATGCACGGGATTATCTCCAGTTGGTTATGTCAATGGATCCCAAGTATGACCGGTTTCTTTTAATCCAGGGATCCATGAAATCAAACCGGGAGGCCACGACTTTCAGCGATGACCTGAAGATTGTGGTGAATCCCAATTCAAGTCTGACAAAATTTTTAACCCTTCAACGTAAAGTCTTCGCCGCTGCTCGCTCGAAGAAGGGCTGATTAAGCTGTCCGGGGAGGCCGTACCTGCCCCCATGAAAACTCCACCAAGGAGCTTCCATGAGTTCAGTGAAGCGGAGCGTACTCAGGTCATCGATCCTGAGAAAAGAGGTCGTGGCCCTCACAAGTCTCTTTTTAACCGGTTTTATCTTCGTTCATCTCGCGGGAGTTCTTCTCGTCTTTCTCGGACCGAATTTCTTCAATGCCTATACAAAGAAGCTGCATGGTATGCCTGAACTTATTTGGTCAGTACGGATTGGACTGATTCTGAGCTTTACGGTTCATACCATTCTGACCATTGTGCTTACGATCGAGAACTGGCGAGCTCAAAAAGGCCGCTACGAAGTGCGTGGATCCAAATGCGAGGAGGGAATCACTTTCGCCAAGCGGACCATGATCTACAGCGGGCTACTCCTCATCTTCTTCGTGGGTTTCCACTTGAATGACTTCTCCCTTGCCGAGAAGGATGGACCCGATAGTGTCATCATATTGTCTGAGGAGACATACTCTCTACCGGTAAACCTTGGACTGTATGGATTGGTGTGGAAGTCTTTCCTGAATCCCTGGCGGGTTGGGATGTATATCCTTGCGATGTTCTGTGTTGGTTTACATCTGGTTCATGGAATTCAGAGCCTGTTTCAAAGCCTGGGTATGCATCAGGAAACTCTCACTCCCCCCCTGCGCCGTTTGAGTATTGTGCTTGGAATCCTGATAATGGTTGGGTTTTGCGCGGTTCCAATCTACATCTACATCATGAGGGTACCGCCACTTTGATAGAACTGATCCCTGTTCTTTTTTTTTCGCCAGACAGGAAGAGGGAGAAGCTTGAGGAACCAAAGATGATTCTCGACTCACAAGTCCCCAGCGGTCCCATCGGCAGCAAATGGACCCGCCACAAGTTCGAGATGAAGCTGGTCAATCCAGCCAATAAACGCAAGTTCACCGTGATCGTGGTCGGGACTGGCTTGGCGGGATCATCGGCGGCCGCGACCCTTTCTGAGTTGGGATACCATGTGAAGACGTTTTGCTTGCATGACAGCCCCCGGCGTGCTCACAGTATCGCCGCGCAGGGTGGCATCAATGCCGCTAAGAACTACCAGAATGATGGCGATAGCGTCTACAGGCTCTTTTACGACACCATCAAGGGAGGAGATTTCCGCTCCCGGGAGGCTAATGTTTATCGCTTGGCGGAGCTGAGCTTGAACATCATCGACCAATGCGTGGCTCAGGGTGTTCCTTTCGCCCGCGAGTATGGAGGTCTTCTGGACAACCGCTCTTTTGGTGGTACTCAGGTCTCACGGACCTTCTATGCCCGTGGTCAAACCGGCCAGCAGCTGCTGTTGGGCGCTTATGGCGCTCTCTGCAAGGAAATCGCTGCGGGCGGAGTTCAGATGTTTCCACGCCGTGAGATGCTGGACCTGGTGGTCGTGGATGGAAAAGCGCGCGGGATCGTGGTCCGGGACATGATAACCGGACGGATCGAATCCCATGCCGGCGAAGCAGTCCTCTTGGCCACCGGGGGGTATGGCAATGTCTTCTATCTCTCCACCAACGCCAAGGCCAGTAATGTCACCGCGGCCTGGAGAGCGGCCCAGCGTGGCGCCTTCTTCGCCAATCCTTGCTTCACTCAGATTCACCCCACCTGCATTCCTGTTCATGGCGACTATCAGTCTAAGCTCACCCTGATGAGCGAGAGTCTGCGCAACGATGGCAGGATCTGGGTTCCCAAGACGCCGGGCGACAAACGCCGTCCGGCCGATATCCCTGAAGAGGAAAGGGATTACTACCTCGAACGCAAGTATCCCTCCTTCGGAAATCTGGTTCCGCGGGATGTCGCCTCACGGAATGCCAAGGTGGTGTGCGACCAAGGGCGCGGGGTGGGTACCACCGGCATGGCGGTCTACCTCGATTTCCGTGAAGCAATCGAACGCCTGGGTACCAAGATCATTGAATCGCGCTATGGCAATCTCTTCCAAATGTATCAGAAAATCATGGACACGGACCCTTATAAGGAGCCGATGATGATCTTCCCGGCCATCCATTACGCCATGGGCGGCTTGTGGGTGGATTACAATCTGATGAGTAACCTCCCCGGACTCCATGTTCTTGGCGAGGCCAATTTCTCCGACCATGGCGCTAACCGTCTCGGTGCCAGTGCCCTGATGCAAGGCCTAGCCGATGGCTACTTTGTGATTCCATACACACTCGGTCATTACTTCGCCTCCACCGATCTCGGCAAAGTCACCACCGATGCTCCTGAATTTAAGGAGGCGGAGGCCGCGGTGAGCGCTAGAATCAATAAATTATTATCCATCAAAGGGCGGCGCACAGCGGATGAGTTCCACCGTGAGCTCGGTCTTCTACTATGGGACAAGTGTGGCATGTCACGCACTGAGGCCGGACTAAAAGAGGCCCTAAACCGGATTCCTGAGATCCGGGAGGAGTTCTGGGAATCAGTAATCGTCTCGGGCAATGGTGAGTCTTTAAACCAGAGCCTGGAAAGAGCCGGGAGAGTGGCGGATTTTCTCGAATTCGCTGAGTTGCTGGTTCTGGATGCCCTGGATCGGCGCGAGTCTTGTGGTGGGCACTTCCGGGAGGAGAGCCAGACCGAGGATGGAGAAGCGTTGCGGGATGATGACCACTTCTGTCATGTTTCGGCCTGGGAATGGCTGGGAACCGGTAAGGCGCCGGTGCTTCACAAGGAACCACTCGTTTATGAGGAAGTTCATCTGGCCCAGAGGAGTTACAAGTAATGGGAAAGACCATCAACCTGACCCTCAAAGTCTGGCGTCAAAAAGATCATAAGGCAGAAGGTCATTTTGAAATCCATCCCGCACCCGGTATTGATACAGACATGTCCTTCCTGGAAATGCTCGATGTGATCAACATCCGCCTTGAGAAAGAGGGTAGAGAACCCATTGCTTTTGATCACGATTGCCGTGAAGGGATCTGCGGCAGCTGTGGAGCGGTTGTGAACGGCCAGGCACATGGTCCCGAGAAGGGCACCACCCTCTGTCAGCTGCATATGCGCCATTTCAAGGATGGAGATACCCTGGTGATCGAACCCTGGCGGTCACGGGCTTTCCCGGTCATCAAGGATCTGGTTGTGGACCGCTCGGCCTTCGACCGCATCATCCAGGCGGGAGGATATATCTCGATCCGCACTGGTTCGGCCCCCGATGCCCATGCCTTTTCCGTCAAAAAGGCCGAGGCGGATGAAGCCTTCGAGGTTGCGCAATGCATCGGGTGCGGAGCCTGTGTGGCGGCCTGTCCCAACGCCGCGGCAATGCTCTTTGTTGGCGCTAAGATCAGCCATCTGGTCCTCTTACCGCAGGGGAGGGTCGAACGGCGTCAACGCGTACGCTCCATGGTGAGCCGGATGGAGGAGGAAGGCTTCGGGAACTGCTCCAATCATTACGAGTGCGAGGCGGCATGCCCGAAGGAGATCAGTGTGAGCAACATCGCCCGGATGTATCGTGAGTTTATGTGGACGTTGGTATTCAAATAATTTAATCCGCCACCACCTCGAATGGGGGAAGGGAACGGACACTCCTAATAGGCGTGCGGATGGAACTGGTGCTCCGGGCTTCCATGGGTTCTATCACCAGTACCCGGTTGGCTCCTAGGAAGGGTTGCGAGGCAAAGTGTTTCGTCACCCGCCACCCATCCCTGCGTGCAATTCCCTCGATCTCCTGGAGCCGTAAGTAATAGTGTTCAAGTCTGCCTTCCTCCCCACGAAGAAAAGACTTCACTTTCCTCAAGAGGTGTTCCCAACTGAAGAATGCCTTGTAGGTGATGATCACCGCTTTACGGCTTACCCGGAAAGCTTCGGAAAGTATACTTGCTCTGAGTCCGGGTGTGGGAAGATGATGAAGAAAACGCGCGCAGAAAACGGCATCGAATGTCTGGTTGGGGAATGGCAGGCACTCAGCATCCAAGCGGACCAAACGGTGAGCTTCCGTGGTATCTCCCAAAAGCGTGTGAGCAATTCTTAGCATCGGATAGGAGATGTCTCCCGCGAAGACATGAGGATTTCTAGCAATAAGCGATGGTAAGTGTCTGCCATTTCCACAGGCGAGATCCAGGATTGGTCCGCCATCCGCTAGAGCCAGAGCGCGTTCTATCGCCCATGAAGAGACCTTCCCCCCACTCACACCTGGGGTCATCCGCCGGATTGCCGCTTCGTTCTCCAACTGGAAGCGCTCTTTCGCCAAGTACTTGGTTTCCTTCCCCATTTCTCCCCTCCAGTGAGTTCCCTTACTCCTGAGTACCCGGAAATACATTCAATCGCACCTGTTATTGAACTTAATTTTAACAATGATGGGAAACCTGGTAAAGGATACAGTTATTCGGTGTATTCCCTATATTCCTGTGGTGAAAAAGGACATTTCCCAACTCTGGCTGGATCGTTTATAGTGCCATCAGGTGCCTACCGCGTGCCGGATCATAAAATGCAGGGAGGAAAGAGAATGATGAATGAGGTATCACGGCGTGGCTTCATTAAGGGTGCCACTGGCTTGACAGCTGGAGCAGCCTTGGGATTGGGAGTTCTACGGCGGTCCAGCGCGGCCTGGGCGGGAGCTAATGATCGCGTCCGGGCGGCGGTGATCGGAACAAAGGGGCAGGGCAGAACCCATATTCAGGGAATGGGATCGCTTGCCAATGTCGAGGTCGCCACTATCTGCGATGTCGATGAGAACATCAGCGCTGAACGAGCCAAGTGGATGGTGCAGGACCTTAATCTCAAGGCTCCGAAGATCGAATTTGACCTGCGCAAGGTTTTTGAGGACAAGGACATCGATGTGGTCACAATCGCCACGCCCAATCATTGGCATTCTTTGGCTGGCATCTGGGCCTGCCAGGCCGGTAAAGATGTCTATGTTGAAAAACCCTGCTCTCACAATGTCTGGGAAGGCCGTCAGCTGGTCCAAGCGGCCCGCAAGTATGACCGGATTGTACAGCATGGAACCCAGAGCCGTACCGCCCCCGCCATCCGCGAGGGAATTCAGAAGCTCCAGGAGGGCATCATCGGCGAGATCTATATGGCCAAGGGTCTTTGCTATAAATGGCGCGACACCATCGGCAAGACACCGGATGAGCCTGTTCCCGCCGGAGTGCATTATGACCTGTGGACCGGCCCAGCCCCGGAACGCCCCTTCAGCAGGAATCGCTTCCATTACCAGTGGCACTGGCACTGGGCCTATGGGAATGGGGACATGGGCAACCAGGGTGTCCACCAGATGGACTTGGCCCGGTGGGGGTTAGGGGTCGGCCTTCCCAGCAAGATCACCGCCATGGGGGGCCACTTTATGTTTGATGATGATCAAGAGACCCCTAATACACTCCTCGTCTCCTTCTTCTATCCTGACCAGGGCAAGAAGGGAAAGATGCTGGTTTTTGAAACCCGCCACTGGATATCCAACCATGAGTGTGACATCGAGACGGGAGGGGGAAACGAAGTTGGCAATCTCTTCCTCGGGTCCGAAGGTTATATGGTGATGGATGGCTCTGGGTACAAAACCTTTCTCGGAAAAGATCAGAAAATTGGACCGGCACGCACGGAGGGCGGGAACCATTTCGCCAACTTCATCGAGGCCGTGCGTACACGTCAACGGGAAATCCTCCATGCTGAAGTTGAGGAGGGGCATCTCTCCTCAGCCCTGTGCCATCTAGGGAACATCTCTTACCGCTTGGGACGGACTTTGACTTTCGATCCGAAGGCCGAAAAATTCGTGGGTGATTCCGAGGCTGATGACATGCTCACCCGCAACTACCGGGACCCCTACACGGTACCACCCATCGTCTAATAAACAGGAAGAGTCTTCCTCCCCCTTCCGGCGACAAGGAAGGGGGAGTCTCCCCCTCGCACAGTGGGAGTGGGGCAGAAGGGTGAGGTCTCCCTTCTCACAACGCTCCCCGGCATAATCCCAGTAAGTCCTTTTCGAGATGCAAACACCAACTGAATCATCTTCTTCCATTCAGGGAACCGCCTGGCCCCGTCACTGGTTCGTCCTTCTTATCGTTTTGTATCTTACTGCTTTTGGGACACGCATCTCTCTGGTCCGGGAGCCGATTGATGATGCCTACATCACCTTCCGTCAGGCTGAACGGCTTTGGCGGGGGAAGGGGTGGACCTACAACGACATCGATCAACCCCCAGCCTACAAGGCTGAGAAGGCCATCGCCACCACCACACCACTCTGGACCCTGATACTTGTTCCCTTTAGCAACCACCTGCCTGAAGCTGGGCGTGTTCTTGGTGTCATCATCGACTCCTTCGTCCCAGGCGTCATCTTCTTGATAGCCCTGGGAACTGGATTGAGCCTTGTTCCAAGTCTCCTTGCCGGTGTGCTTTATGTGATCTGTCCTGATGTTGCTCTCTGCGCTCCTTCAGGGATGGAGGTCCCGCTTTTCCATCTCCTTTTTACACTTACTGTTCTTTTCCAGCAGTTGAACAAGAGATGGCTTCAAGTTTTGACAGGGTGTTTATTGTGCCTGGTTCGTCCAGAGGGGCTTCTGGCGGTCCTCCTATGCGCATATGCTGATCGTGGTGTCCGGGGAGCATGGCGAAGATTCGCCATAACCCTGATCCCCTTTGCTTTCTGGATTCTTTTCATCTCCGTCTTCTACCAGGGTGGATTTCTTCCCACCTCGCTCAAGGGTAAGTTTGACACGAATTTCGATGGCACTGTCTGGGATAATGGAAGATTCCTAGAGATCGTGGACTATTGGGGAAGTCTGTTTTTCAAAAGTCTGCACCGTGACACGATCCAAAACACTCCCCGCGCCGTGGTTTTTTGCGGATTAGTGCTCTCCGCGGCGGTCATGCTTTACCGGAGAAGGAATCCTGCATGGGTGTTGCCAGCCTACTCGTTGATTTATACCGCCATCGCGCAATTTGTTCCGGTACCGCTCTTCAGCTGGTATTACTGTCATCAAAGCGTGGGGATCTGCCTCGGCCTTCTTGTGGGGAGTTTCTTCCTGGTGGGGTGCATTCCCAAGGCGAGCGTGAATGTGATCCGCCTGGGTCATGCTGTCTGTTATCTTCTTGTGGGCATGATGCTGGCGGGATCTATGATTGCCTTGGATTCCTGGCCGGAGAATAAGGTGTCCTGGCTGGGCCGGGTTCTCATTGATCATGAACGGGAAAAAGGACACCGCATCTGCATCCAGGCGATCCGGAATGACCTATGTGAACACCCTCCGGAGGGGGGAAAATACAAAATCCTAGTTCATGATCTGGGATTGATTGGTTACTGTTTTCCCGATGCGTATATGGTGGATGTCTCCGCCATTGCCACCCCCCATATCGCCGCCTTCCACCGCGCCCATCCCGATGACCTTGGTCTCTTTCGTCTTTCCAAGGCCATTATCGAGGATGAATCACCCGATTACTTTGTGTCCATG
>CAZORO010000041.1:4626-19248 GCA_964581845.1 uncultured bacterium | reverse complement strand
AAAGGGTGAATCGGGTCTCGCCTTGCATTCAGGAAGGACACTCTCCAGCTCGGTGGTCAGGCGTGTGATCTCAGATGTGTCATTGATGGACCAGGCGTACATCAAGGTTTCATAAATTCCGAAGGCCCTCTCATGTGGGTAGGGAGAGACAAGGGATTGGCAAATCGGACCTTCTCCGCACTGCGCCAGCTGGTACTTCCCTGCTTTGTAGAGATCGTTGACATACAGGAAGCGGACATGGAATGCCGTTGAATTGTTTTGGGAAGCAGCGGAGATGGCATCGAGGTAAGCCGCCTGCGCCTCCGGGAGCCGCCCTTCCTGGAGCAACAGTCTTCCCATGAGCAGGTGTGGGTAGGGATTCTCCGGGATCGCCCCCTCCTTCAGGCATTCTGAGAAGCACTTGGAGGCGGACTCGGGTATCCCGAGGCTCATAGCGATCAGCCCGGTCTCTAACCAAATCTCCCATGGGGTTCCTGAGTCCAATAATGCGAGCCGACCTCGATACTCGGCTCTGAGATCCATCCCTGGCCTTTTCGCATAGGTCCGGAGCATGAGGTGGTCGATCATCTCGCCGAAGAGAGCATCATCCTGCCAGTTAAAAAGGACTGAACTAGATGCAATCATGGCGTTGGCCACATCCCCACTTTCGATTGCGGAGCGTACATAGTTTTCGTCGGCTTCGAACTGGGATGATGGAGTTGGAGTTGGATTGACGGATGGTGAAGCAAGAACTAAAAGGAAAACCCAAGGCAGGATCGACATGAAACACCTCCCATCGTTAAGGGAAAATGGTGACTGTCTAATAAATGGTATAGAATCACTGATTAGGGAAGTCAACCAAAATTTATGGTTAACTGCCCTATAGGGGGGGGTAGGTTACTTTTAACAAAACGGAACCTGCCAATATTTATACACTTATGATTCAACTTTGATGAATGAACTCAAGCAGATACGATGGCTCCTATAGGATCGTGCTTGTTTTCCATTTCAAGCAAGAGTGATTCTCCAGACTCCGGAACCTTCTTAAACCCCCTCCCTACCACTCCCTCCCCCCACCGGATATCATTCCGTCTTTCCGCATAAAGAGGCCGTATGTCTCCCCGTTTCCATTTTCAGTGGCTCGGAACCCTGGTTCTGATGGGCGCGATCTTCTGTTGGTCGCTCATCCCCCCGATGCTTAAGGCGCTCACACCCGTGCTGGATGCCTGGACTGTCAATGGGGTCCGCTATCCCTTTTCCGCCATTTTGTTGCTGATCCCGTTGTGGGTGGAACACCGCCGTGGCCGGATCGATCCACGCATTTACAAGATGGCACTGGTCCCCACCGCCTTTAATGTGGTGGCGCAAGTCCTGTGGGCCTTGATTCCGTACTACCTGGATGCGACCCGGATGGGCTTTTTTGTCCGCATCTCGGTGGTGTTCTCGATCCTGGGAGGCTTCCTCTGTTTTCCTGAAGAAAGAAGGCTGATTGGCTCCCTTTGGTTTTGGCTAGGAGTTTTAGGGAGTGGGATAGGTATCACCATTATGAGTTTGGGTGGGGAAACCCTCCCGCGAGGCGCCTCCCTTATAGGTATATTTCTGGCCCTGGCCTGCGGAGCGAGTTATGGTTCCTATGCGGTCGCGGTGCGTTACAGCCTCCAGGGGGCACGTCCCTGGGTCGCCTTTCCTATCATCTCGGCTTACACCTCGGCGGGTCTATTGGTGTTGATGTTCACCCATGGCACCCCTAGCCGTTTGCTCGAATTAAGTTTGGGAAACTGGATCTTCCTGCTGCTCTCCGCCGCGATTGGGGTAGCAATAGCACATACCCTTTACTACATGGCCATCGAACGCCTGGGTGTGGCGATCAGCAGCAGCACCCAATTGGTGGCTCCCTTTCTGACCTCATATTGGTGCTACCTTTCCTTTGGCGAGACCATTACACTCATCCAGTGGGGCGGCGGGATTGTCCTGTTCTTCGGGGGTGTCCTACTCATCCTTTCACAGACACGCCTGGCCCCCACCGTGGTCGATGTCACTACCGCTCCGGTCGAACCGGATGTGCCGGATTGAGGAGCCATCTCCAGTGTTTACAGGTCTCATCGAGGGAACCGGTCAGGTCGAGGCAGTCCGCTCCGACCCACAAGCGGGG
This sequence comes from uncultured bacterium, assembly GCA_964581845.1. GTDB lineage: Bacteria > Hinthialibacterota > Hinthialibacteria > OLB16 > OLB16 > OLB16. The sequence continues at coordinate 17,117 of CAZORO010000041.1, read as the reverse complement.
GGCCTCCTGCGTATCGGCCACCTCCCTTGGAAAGAAGTCAACACCATCGGGGAAAGCATTGCGGTCAATGGTGCCTGCCTGACCGTGGTGGGTGCCGGATTGGGTTTCTTTGAGGCGGAGATGTCACCCGAGACCCTCTTACGCACCAACCTTTCAACCCTCATACCCGGAGCGGTGGTCAATTTGGAACTTCCCCTGCGTATCGGCGGCCGTTTGGGCGGCCATCTGGTGCTCGGCCATGTGGATGGGCAGGGGAAACTTGTCCGGCTTGAAACGAGAGGGAGTTTTTGGGAAGTGGAGATAGAGATCCCCGTCAACCTTGCGCGGTATGTGGTGGAGAAAGGCTCCATCGCGGTCGATGGCATCAGCCTGACCATTGCCTCCTTAAGGGGTACCTTGTTTACTGTGGCTGTCATCCCCACAACATGGAGACTCACCAACCTTCACACCCGCCATCCCGGTGAACAGGTCAACCTGGAGACTGACATCATCGCCAAACATGTCGAACAACTGATGAAACCTTACACACCGGATTCCCGCATCACGCCGGAGTTCCTTTCCGAACATGGGTTTCTGTAGGGTGCGCCTCTTCTCATGGAATAGGTCAAGGGTATAATCGCAAGAGACAGTTGGCCCAGGGGTCATCCTACACGAGTTACCAGAGAAGAATCTGTAGAGCCGGGATAGCTCAGCCGGTAGAGCAACGGTTTCGTAAACCGTGGGTCCGGGGTTCGAGTCCCCGTCTCGGCTCCACTAAAATACCTTAGATTCTTTTGGGTTGTTGGACTTTTCCGATCTCTTTTCTTCACCTCTTCATTCGGCTTGAATCCCCCCTCACTCCGGCCCTGTTTGACAACGGATTGGTAACTCCTGTAATGGGAAGTGTACATATCCTCAACGAAGGAAATACGGGGGCAGACTCCAAACCGTGAGACCTGTCCCCGGACCTCTGTCACCCGCTCAAGCAAATCCAGGTTCGGTTTGCTCGTTGACTATAAGACACTCGATCTCTGGGCCTATACGAATGGGGTGAGGTGGGACTTCAAACTGCTGGAAAAGCCAACAGACAATGGGGTCTTTGAGGTGTTTACTGCTTGCTTCAGGCAGGTTCATATGAGCCAACATTGGTCATGCCCTTGGAGGATGCTCAAGACGTGAGTTCGATAGGTGTATCAAGGACCCACGAACCCGCAAGCATCTGAAGACGTATGTGAACGGTCAGTTGAGCAATCTCCCTTGCAGGAGCATCGAACCGATGGCTTTGTCAGGTCAAGATGGCGATCGAATACCAATTGGACCCGAGTCTCTCGCGGCGTGAGCGGGACAAGCGGACTGAAATATTACTGGATAAAATTCTGCACTGGCAAAGCTTCAATTAAGAGGCGGCGCGATTCCATCGCAAAAGACGTCTTAGAAGACTACGCAAGGCAGTCGTCGATCTGCATCAAGCTAAACGCTGCCCAAGGAGGCTTTAGTTCTGTAGTAATAGAATGAAACAGGTTTCCTCTCAACTTGAATGGTAAATAGTGTAGGGGAAGGTTAGCGTGTTCCCCCATTTCCCCAAATCTGTTATCATTGGCCTATGGGAAAAGATGGAGTAGCAAGCCGTTTGACCACGTCTAACTCCCTGCAAACAGGGAGCAGGGGAGAATACTGTGCAAATTACTCCCTCAAAGACAGCTTCAAAATTATCACACTACAAAATTGCCATTCCAACCGGATTTCGACGTCAAATTATTTTGTCCGTGAATAAGCCGGGTTTATCCTCCAGTTTGGAAATCGTGATGGGAGACATCAGTCCTGCCGGCACGGGATCGGTCGGCTGCAAAACGTCATAGGCTCTGCGTAGCAGATTGCCGAGGTTGTTTGTGATACGCACCTCGATCGTGTGCTGTCCCGGCGTAATCCGGCCACGGAACCGGCGCGGACCCCAGGCACGTTTGCCGAGAGACTTGCTGTCCAACAGCACTTCCGCAAGATCCCGCCCGGAGTCCAGGTCAATCAGCACCTCTCCGCTTGCGCCGTCCCAGTCGAATGTCTTGCGGTATATGCCGGTACCGATGAAGTGCGGGTAACCGTGAGCCGTCCAGTCTCCCGTGATCATAGTCGCCGGAGGAGGCGTGATTTTGCCGATCCCCGCGCTTTCTTTCACAGCAAACGAACCTCGTAATACGACTGGCTCCACATAAGTGATTGTGATCGGCAAGGCGGCCAACGGGTAGTGCTCTCGTGGGATCTCCATCAAGCCCTTGGCATAGTATGGCGACGGGCGCACGCGCAGCAGGACCTCACCCCGGCTTTCTCCTAACAAAAGAGAAGATATGTCCCAGATGCGGTTTTCGTCATCCCAGATGGTAAATAGGCGATTATCGCCGAGTTTCTTACCGTTAACCCAGGCAGTTTCGATCTCATCCGAATCGACACCCAGTTGCAGATCCGGGATCGGCGATGCCAGATTGAACTCGGAATACAGCCAGTAGCATTTCATCTCTTCTGGCCGTAGCGGAATACCTGCGTCACCCTCATTGACATCCACCCATGTGCTATCGGGCCTTAGTGAGAGCGGATCGAGCGAGCCGTCTGGGTCAGTCTTGAGCTTCAGCTTCAGTCTGTAGATATTGGCCGACTCAATCGAGAAATTCCAGTCGCCAGAGAGTTCCATCACGGGCGCTGAAGGCTTCGTGAACTGTACTGGTGCGATAGTGTTATCTGTGGGGGTCTGTTTCTGAACCAACCACACGGACTCGTCCTCGGGCAGGTGGAGTTGCATGGCACCCGGATGCTGGGCGGGTGTCCACTTTTCGGCGCGGGCTGCATCCCAGCACTCAACGGAAGTGCCGCCCATCCAGGAGATGTCGAGCATCTTATCGCCCGGTGTCATATTGGCGATGAATAGAATCTTGTTACCGATAGCGTCAGTGCGCGCGGCTGATATCACGCCCTCGGAATTCTCGCCATTTATCGTCCACGGGCGTGACACGCGCTGTCGCAGCACTGAGTCAAAGTCTGAACGGAATGAGGTTCCCTGCCAATGAGTGAAGTCTACAGCCCCTGGCAGCGTGAAAGGAGCTGTGCCGGAGTGATCCAGCGAAGCCAGGTCACTGCCGAGGGTAATGATCACGCCGCCGGCTGCGGCGAACTGCTGGAGCTTCGCGGCGGATTCGGCGGGCACAAGCGAGATTCCCGCAACGATTATTGTGCGGAATGTGCCGTAGTCGGTGACCAGCGCGCCGTTTTCTATCTGCGCGGCCGCAAGCGAGTCCTCGAACAGGAATTCAAAGTCCCAATGCTTGAAAACGAGCGTATTGAGGGCGGTGTTCAGAGCTTGTTCGTATTGCTGCAGGCGCGGGCTGGCCTGCTTGTTGCGTTCGACAAGCGAATGCCAGGTGGTGCTGGGATAGAGCACGCAGATTTCCGTATCGAGCACGGTCTCAGACACCAGCGCAGATGTGCGGGCGGCGTAATCATAATAAGTCCGCTCGTGGAACCACCACGGCTGAGTGAAATGCTTGCCACAGGTCCCGCGTTTTCGGAAGCCGGAGATATCGGCGACTAAGGTGTTATCGTTGATCATATTAATGCCGAGCGCACAGAGCCAGTCGGTCATGCGCTTTTCATCAGCCATCGTGCGGGTCCACGGCGCGACACCGAACGCCTCGCACATGCAGCGCTTGCGAGCGGACGCACGGGCGGAGGACGAGGTCACCTTGGCCGTTAGCACACGATACTCGCCCAACACTGCATCAAGATCATAGCTGTTCTTGAGTCCGAGCAAATCACAGCCGGGTATGTGCATGCGTTTCATGACTCGCGGAGTGTCGCCATGGCACCAGATGGACATCGAGCCCTCTTCGAAGCTCAGATGACCGGTGATCTGCATTCCCCTGGCTTCACACCAGTCAGCAATCTGCCCCATGTATGCATTCGCTTCAATGTCCGAGACCAATGCCCAGTAGTGCGCGCGGGTGCGCTCGAACCCCGGGGTCTCGTAAGTCAGATCGTGCATCCTTGGGATAAGATCGTAACCATAGCGATCCATAAAACGAGCGGCAATGTCGTCAGTCCACGGAAGCTCCCCCCAAAAGCCCATTACCGGCTCATCGGTAAAGAAGCCCTTGATTGTCGTGCCACAGTCTCCCGGAAAGCGCTTTGCGAACGGTTCGTAAGCTTCTTCAATGAATTTTCCGACGGCGGGAATGGAGAGCATATCGAGCATTCCTCTTTCGGAGATGCACCACAGACTGCCATAGGAGGTGATGGAAACACAGTTATCGCGCTCCACTCGATAGATCGCCAGTTTTGAACGGACCTGATCGCCCTTCCGGACAGGTTGCATTGTGCCATCGGGATTGATAGCGGCGGCATGAATGACGCAGCAGTCGGCCATCATCTCATCAAAATACGCCTGTGACAGGTTCGAGCGCTCATAAACACGCACTTCATGTCCAATTGCCTCAGGGTGCAACCGTGGGATTCTTCCGCCGGCCATTCCACTGGGCCAGTTGAACTCATCGTAGATCCAGATCCTCATTTCCAGCTTCCGGCATTCATTCATGGTAAACTCGATGTCGCGGAAATAGTCGTCACCAAGATACTCAGTCTCCATGCCGTAAAGCGGGAATATAAAGAACTCGCGCAGGCCCTGGTCATACATCATATTGATGTGCGCGAGCATTTTCTCAGGCGTTAGGCGCCCATTCCACGCCCACCATGGCACGGGGTAGTATTCGCTGGGCGGATTGGAAAGCAACTGCTCAAGCCGGTTGGATGTGTTCGAGCTCATACCATTTCTCCTGCCAATCTGGTGAAATCTTTCTCAACGCCTCTTTATTCTATGTGCGCTTGGTTGATGGCCCGTGCCAGCGGCACATCGTTTTCTGGCACAGCAATGAAGTGGACATGGTTGCGCATCAAACTCCACTCCCAAGACTACACTTACCCCGATTTAGTAGACACGCTGGCACGGGGAAACTGACGATAAAACCATTGTTCATATTCCACTGGAGATTGATACCCCAACGAACTGTGGAGACGGCTTTAATTGTAGAAGCATTCAATATACTCAATCAACACCATCCGGCTCATGCTCGAGATAAAGCTGTTCCTTTTCAGCATTTATCGAAACGACGAGCTGGCATACTGGCACCCTCGATCGGAATGGGACAGAACTCCTGCACCCGGCTGATATCGGCAACAGGATCTCTGGAAGGTCTCTCCGATGCCAATCCACTCCGGATAGTGTAGCTCCACTCCTATCATCACCAGACACTCTGAAGAACAATGTGAGGGTTGACTACTTCCATTGAGCGGCTTCCCGGTCATGAGATTCTTGTGGCAGAATCCCCTTTACCAGACAGGACCCTGATTTTACGATGAAGCACACAAATCGGATCGTGTTGATTCTTGCCAGCCTTGGTCCCGTGGCCGTTCTCATTTTCGTTCTGTCTGTGTGTTTCCAGCTCTACCTGGAGAGTCGGCCGGCACATGCGCTTCGCGGGCGTGTCTCTCACTGCCGGGCTGGGATGAGGCACATGGAGGACAGGATTACCAGATTAATTAAGACTGGCACGGCTTTGCCCTTAGAGATTGCGGGAAATCCACCGTTTGTGGCCGAGGTCATGGCTCCTTTGGGTGACCGGGATATTTTTCAGGAAAACGGATTATACCGGTTGGCTCGATTGCGATCAGGTTGGTGGTTTGTGTTCAGCTTTGGTCCAGACTTTGATCAGGATATCACCACGAACCAACTGGTCCTCTGGGACGATCTTTCTGAGACTGGTCTCTCCCAGCAGCTTGATCGATTCTCTTATTCGCCAACCAACGGCATTCTGAGTAGTGGCGATCTTTGTTACATGGGGGAATATCCATTCTCCGGACCAGAAAACCCACCTGTTTCACCTTGATATATAACCACCGGGACGGCTTAGACAATTACGTGAGCCCGGCGTTGATTTGCGTAAAGCTAAACGGTGCTCGAAGTGGGGCCGCTGCGAAGACAGGGCACCGACCTGATATCCGGAATTGTCCGAATAACAGACACTGGTTCTCAGAAAACCAAGACAGCGGGGAGTGAGCGAACCATTCCAGTTTGACAAAAGGTCCTCAGTGCGGTGTCTGAATGGAATGACCCGTCAATGAATCATCCCTTCAAGTGGAGAGCTCTTTTTGAGGCCGTTAGGAAGTCATTGGACAGCATCAGGCCTTAATCATCGATGGAAACATGCTCCTGTAGAACCAAACTGCCGAAGAACAAAGGTCATTCTGGCGGAATCTCAAGGACTCAATTCAGGAGTGGTAACCGGATGACAACCATGAACCGGCAATCTCTGTATGAACTTGATATGAGAGGAGATACGGAAATGTATAGATTGTTGCATAGACCGTGGGTCCGGAGTTCGAGTCCCCGTCTCGGCTCCAGTCCTTTACTTCCCAAGGTCTTGCATCCGTGGGAAGATTCGCTAGCCTCACAAACGAACTGCATGGACGGTTCTGTCCCTAATATGATTCATGGAAATCCCATGTGTACCGCTATGATAAATTTCTTGTACTCAATGCGCTGTTTACAGACAAGTGTCTTTCTTTCATTGGTAACTCTGTTATTCATAGGCTGCGGTGGCGGGGAGACCCCTGAGGTAAAGGAGGTTGCGATGCAGCCTCCCGCCGTCACACCAACCTCCACCGCTGTTATTCTACCCCCGGTCCCCACTGCGACTCCCCAGCCATCTCCCACACCCACAGACACCCTGCCGCCTCCGACCACTACACCAGTACCGGTCCCACCCACTCCGACTCTCACTCCCACCAAGGTGGAAATGGTTGAGGTCGATATTGCCTCCCTCCAACGGTTCCCGGACCTCAGGTACATCTTTTCCGGGACACTGCCGGACCAAGGGAGTCCGGAAGCAGCCCTGATGGATGGAGCGCCTCTTGTCGAGGGAGCCACACAAACCGGACTTTGGGCAGCCTCTTTACCCGCGAGTTTCGAGGTGATAGTCCCACCGCTGGGGGATGCTTTCCTGATGAACCGGGTCGAGGTCACTGATCCAGGTGGAGATAAGTCTCTGCATAAGTTCGAGGTGTATATCCAGACTCCCGGCAACCCCGAATGGCAACGTCCACCTGGAATGATGGGGCTGCGGATGCAGCAGGGCCCTGGAATGAAAGGGGAAGAGGGTAAAACGGTCTGTGCTTTTACACGTGTGAAGGCCTCAGCTGTGCGGATCGAATTCCCCAAGGGCGATGGGGAAACCCCGGACCATGTGTTTATCACCGATATCGATGTGATTGGGACAGCTCCCAAGGGTTCACTACCCTTAGAGTAAACGGTGAGTGGTATAGAAAGCGCCCAACCGTCTCCACCGGGCCTCATTAGTGTGGTGATCCCAACCTACAACGAGGCGGAGAACATCGTTGCCCTGCTGGGACACATTCTCTCGTTCGACCTCCCCCTGGAGGTAATCGTGGTGGATGACAACTCCCCCGATGGCACCGCCGAACGTGCGCTGTCCCTTGGGAATCCGCGTGTCCGGGTGTTGAAAAGGATTGGGGTTCGGGGCTATGGTAGCGCGGTTCTGACGGGGTTCCATGAGGCGCTCCGGTCCCACTCGAGTCTGATCATTGGCATGGACTCCGATTTCTCCCACAATCCCAGCGTGATTCCTGAACTGGTTCGTGAGGTGGAGAAGGCTGATGTGGTCATCGGTTCCCGCTACTGTCCAGGGGGGGGGACTGAGAACTGGCCGCTGCACCGGAGGATGCTCAGTTGGATCGCTAACCGCTATGTCCGGGCTATACTCGGAATACCGGTGGGAGACAGCACCTCTGGATTCCGATGCTACCGGAGAGAGGTCATTGAGGGCATGGACCTGGATGCCATCCGTTCCGAGGGATATTCATTCCTAGTGGAGGTTCTTTACCGGACATATTTGGAGGGGGCGCGAATTCATGAGATACCCATCCGCTTCGTGGACCGTTTGAGAGGAAAATCGAAAATCAGCCCGAAAGAGATCTACCGCTCCATTTACATGGTGGTATGGCTCCGATGGGCTTTAAGGCATGAATCCGGGAGAAACCGGCAAGGAGATCATGGATGACGATGAAGATTCTCGTACCAATAGTACTTATTAGCGTGTGGTCTGGAACTCAAGCTGTGTTGGGGCAGGGAATGCCCCTGATCAAGGAGGCAACTCCCAGCATCGATCCAAGCGCGCAAGAAATCCTGTGGAAGGTGGGGCAGCTCTATCAGGGGATGAATTCACTCCAATATAACACCCTGGGAACAGTCAGCATCCAATCACAAGCCCTTTCCAAGGACATGAGCACCAAAACACAGGTTTGGGCGCAACGTCCCAGCCGTCTGCATGTGAAGATGCAACAGGGAGTAAAGTCCTTGGAGACCATCAGCGATGGAACCAAGGTGATCATTTATGTTCCAGCCCTCAATGCTTTCCTGACTCGTCCGGCCCTGCCGAATCTCGAGGAGCTGGTCCTCAAGCATATTGCCCGGCAGAGCTCACCGGTGGAGGATGGACGTTTCGGTTTCTTCTACATGATGAGCGATCCCTATGCATCCCTAGTGATGGGCACCACACGTGTGGAGATGCTGGGGGTGGAGAACCTGGAGGGTACCGATTGCCATCGCCTGCGTTTCCTCCGGCGTCCTTATTGGGTTGATGTCTGGTTTCAGACCGGAGAACAGCCACTGCTCAGGAAGATCGCGCCGGATGTCGCTTTGCTGGAGGCCCGGCTCTCCAATAGGCTGCCCGGCGTAAAAATCCAAATGCAGGTCACTTACAGCGATTGGCAGTTGAATCCTTCCCTGACTTCCGGGACCTTCAAGTTCGTTCCTCCAGAGGGAGCCGAGGAAAAAGCGTCCTTCGAGGACATGAATCGTCCCCGCGACCCCAAGGAACTGATTGGAAAGGAGGCGCCTGATCTCCGTGCCCAGCTTCTTTCGGGGGGTGAATTCAACCTGTCTGATCATAAGGGCAAGAATGTGATCATCATGGATTTCTGGGCCACCTGGTGCGGTCCCTGTGTCTATGGACTACCGATCCTGTCCGAGGTTGCCAACGAATATAAGGACAAAGGAGTGGTGTTTGTCGCGGTGAATCAAGGCGATGAACCTCAGGTCATTCAAGCCTTCCTGGATAGGAAACAACTCTCCTTCCCGGTGGGTCTTGATCAGACCGGGGAACGTGGCATGAAGTACAATGTCAGCGGCATCCCGCATACGGTTATCATCGGTAAAGATGGCAAGGTGGCAACAGTTCATGTGGGGATGGCCCTCAATCTGAAGGACATATTAAAACAGGAACTGGACACCCTCCTGAGTGGCGGGACCCTTCAGCCTGAAACCAGCTCCGTTCCGGAAGCCAACAACGCACCCATGGCACCACCACCGGCGCGGTAAAAAAACATGGAGTAGCGAATTCATTCGCTTTGATGTAATTCATGCGAATGAATTCGCTACTCCGGAAGCTGTATCATGAAACCCCTTTCTGTCCACAAGCCCCTCAACTCCATCCTCATCAAACCCACCGGCGCGGACTGTAATATCGACTGCTCCTATTGCTTCTATCTGGACCGGGCGGGAACGCCACGGCCGGGCTATCAGGAGACCCTCGGGCCTCATCGTCAACAGGGAAGACGGATGTCCGCCGAGGTGCAGGAAGCCCTTATCCGCCAGGCCATGCGAGCCGGGAGCCAGCAGGTCTCCTTTGGGTGGCAGGGGGGGGAGCCGACTCTCGCGGGGCTGGATTTCTTCGAGCGCGCCATCAGTCTCCAGCGCCAGTATGGTTCCTCTGGGCAAGTGGTGGGGAATGGCCTTCAAACCAATGGTTTATTGATTGATGAACCCTGGTGTGATTTCCTGCGCCAGACCCACTGGCTGGTTGGCCTTTCCATCGATGGCCCTCAACATGTCCATGACCACTACCGCCTCACCCGCAATGGAAAACCCACCTACGAAATGGTCAGAGCCGCCGCCTTATTAATGCGCGCGCGGAATGTCGAGTACAATGCTCTCTCCGTGGTTAGCGATTACTCAGTTCAGTTCGCCAAAGAGATTTATGCCCACCACAAGGAACTTGGAATCCGTTTCATGCAGTTCATCCCCTGTGTGGAACGGGATCCGGAGGATCCCAGCCGTGCCGCGAGTTTTTCGGTTTCCGCTGAAGCATATGGGAAATTTCTCTGTGATCTGTTCGATTGCTGGAAAGCCGATTTCAAGAATGGACGTCCCACCACCTCGATCCGCTACTTCGATTCGATTTTCCACACCTATGTCCAAGTCCCGCCCCCCGAATGCACCTTACTGCCGGAGTGCGGTAATTATGTGGTGGTGGAATACAATGGGGATGTCTTTTCCTGTGACTTTTTTGTCGAGCAGGAGTGGAAACTCGGCAATGTGCTCACTGGCTCTCTACTGGAGATGCTCAATTCCCAGCGCCAGAAGGAGTTCGGCCTGCTCAAGGCCAGGATGCCCCAGGAGTGTTCATCCTGCCAGTGGAAAAGCCACTGTTATGGCGGCTGCACCAAGGATCGTCTACGTGATCCCGCCGACAAGGGATCGAATCACTTTTGCCATTCCTTTATCCGCTTCTTTGAACACTCTGACAAAGACCTTAAACGGCTTGCGGAGGATTGGAAACGTGAACAGCGAATTCTTGAGGAGCGTGAACGGATGGTCCGTCAATTGAGAGCGGTTCATTCCTCTCCCGTGCCAGAGACCCGCTCCGCGCCACGTCCCCAGAGGAATAGCCCCTGCCCCTGTGGGTCGGGAAAGAAGTACAAGCATTGCTGCGGGAGGTCATAACTCCTTCCCCCCTTGCTCTCATGCGCGAGCGTATGATTTAAAGGGGAGGGGAGGGGTGGGGGGTTGGGAGCTCGATCTCCACTTCAAGATTCCGCCGGCCCCATTCCAGCGCCTCACCATGGGAGTTCATATAGATGTCGATCCGGTTTGGCCCTTTGATCGCCGAGCCACGATCCTCCACAACCCCCCAGCCATAACCGGGAACATTCATCTTTGTTCCAAAAGGGTAGTATTCTGTATCCGCCGCGATGGTTCCCTTTTTGGGGAGGAACTTCCAGGGGAAGAGCGCGATGCGTGGGGGGATCATCCAGGGATGTTTCAAGCTATCAAAGGAGAACAGGCCAGGTTCAGGTTCATGCGGTTTGGTTCCGGAGGCGGTCTTTCCATCGTAGGGCTTTCCTTCACGTTCTCCAGTGGCCACATACTTGTTCCATACATCGAGTTTGAGATGACGCCAGCTGCCCCTTTCCCAGGAACAACACTGGGAGCAGCTGCAGTAGGCGGTGACCTCCATGGATTGTTGACGATTCGCCTCAGGGGGATTTTCCCCAGAGGCTAAAGCCACCGTTCCTGTCAAGCACAACACAAGCAAAGCGGCAAGTATTCGGTCTTGCATGTTCTCCCCCCAAGTTATCGGCGAGACCGGCGTTTTCCCCAATACCTACTTTACCAGAATCCCTGGTCCTTCCCATAGACCATTTTCAACATCAAAATAAAGGCGTAAGCCAGGAAACCCATCACGTGCCATACCAATTTCGATGCTTGATCTATGCGATAAACTGGTGGCGCCTTGGGCGGCTCTTCCTCACAAGCGCTTGCCTTACCTTTTTGAATGGAGTCCATCAACCCATGTCCCAAGCCGTGGATGCCCCCAAATACACCAACCAGCTGGTCCATGAGACCAGTCCCTATCTCCTTCAGCACGCCCATAACCCAGTCAATTGGTATCCCTGGGGTGAGCAGGCGCTCAAACTCGCGCGTGAAGAGGACAAGCCCATCTTCCTCTCCATAGGTTATGCCGCCTGTCACTGGTGCCATGTGATGGAGCGGGAATCCTTTGAGAATGAGGGAATCGCCCAGCTCCTTAACGATCATTTCATTAGTATCAAAGTGGACCGCGAGGAACGTCCCGACCTTGATGAAATCTACATGATGGCGACCCAGCTCATCGCCAGTTCGGGCGGGTGGCCGATGTCGGTTTGGCTGACACCGGATCTAAAACCCTTTTACGCTGGGACTTACTTCCCTCCCACGGACCGTTGGGGAAGACCTGGTTTTGGGCGTGTCCTGGAATCCCTTGCGGGTGCCTATCATTCAGACCGGGACAAGATTGAGAGAACCGCGCGGGAGATCACACGGTCGGTTCAGAGCGCTCTCTCGGACAACCTTTCCTCGGCTAGTGTCACCCTGGAACTGGTGTCCTTGGCGGTGAATGCCTTGCGGGACCGCTATGATGCTCTTTATGGTGGCTTCGGCGGGGCACCCAAGTTTCCGCATACCATGGACCTCATGCTCCTCCTGCGTGAATACCGCCGGACCAATGACTTGGAACTCTTGCGGATGGTCACGCATAGTCTCAATTGCATGGCACGTGGTGGGATATATGACCAGATTGGCGGTGGCTTTCACCGTTATTCGGTCGATGACCGCTGGTTGATCCCACAGTTCGAAAAGA
>CAZORO010000041.1:0-4616 GCA_964581845.1 uncultured bacterium | reverse complement strand
TGGACATACCTGGAGGCTTTTCAGGTAACAGGCGAGGAATCCTTCGCGCGGACCGCGCGGGAGACTCTCGATTATATCATCCGTGAGATGCAGTCCCCGGAGGGGGGCTACTATTCCTCCACCGATGCTGATAGTGAGGGCGAGGAGGGCAAGTATTTCGTTTGGACTCCGGAGGAGATTCATGCAGTCCTCGGAGAGGCCGATGGGAGGGTGGTGTGTGAGTATTACGATGTCCGGGCGGGAGGCAACTTCGAACAAACCGGCAAAAGCGCCCTGTGGATTCCCAAGGCGGCCGGGGATGTGGCTGCCAAGCTCCGTATGCCGGCCGATGAACTCCTTCGTGTGGTGCAACGTTCCCGTCTAAAACTCCTTGCTGAACGTCTCAAAAGAGTTCCACCTGGACTTGATGATAAAATTCTTACCGATTGGAATGGACTGATGATCTCCGCCATGGCCTTCGGTTCCTTGGTGCTATCAGAGCCAAGATACCTCCAGTCCGCTACGCGCGCCGCTGAGTCAACCCTCAAACATCAGTGGGATGGATACCATCTTATGCACACCCGCCGCGCGGGGCGTTCCCACTTGGAGGGAATGCTCTCTGATTATGCTAATTTATCGTTGGGACTGTTGAATCTCTATCAGGCAAGTCTGGAGCCTTGCTGGCTTGAGGCCGCGATCGCGGTCCACAAGAGCATGGTGGAGAAGTTCCATGACCATAAGGCCGGAGGATTCTTCAATACCCTGGAGGATCAAAGGGACCTCCTTTTCCGCTCAAAGTCGGCCTCCGATGGAGCCGTTCCCTCTGGCAACTCGGTGGCCGCTTTGGTAAGCCTCAAACTGGGCTACCTCACAGGAAACCCCAACCTGATCGATCTCGCCGGGAACACGCTCAAGGCGTTTGGAGCAATCCTGCGGACAGCGGGGACAGCCTACTCTCAGATGCTTATTGCCCTGGATCTCCTGTCCGAGGGGGGCGAGCAGCTAGTCATCGTTCCCCGCGATGGAGATCAGGGGAACAACTTCATCGAACCTCTCAGACGGAGGTTTTCTCCTTACCTTCAATGGATCCTCGCCGATGAAGAGAAGATGGCCGGTCTGTCTCCATTGGTTATGGGGAAGACCGCGAAAGGAAAAACAACAGCTTATGTGTGCCGTGGGACCACGTGTCTGCCCCCAGTGACAGAAGCAGAGGCGTTGCTCTCGATTCTCAGATAGGCCGCATGGGTTTGAAGATCAGGGAGACCAGAGTGCAGACTGTCAAGATCCGGGGAATCCTGTCGTTCAGGATCTCCAAGTCGCAGAAAAGGGCGGCTAAAGCACCGCTGAAGCTGAGTTTGTAAGGCCGTTTGATGACATGCGGGAAACGGTCCTGGAGGACCTTGGCGAGCTCCATGGTCTCTCCCGCCACATCGGACTGATCGGCCAGCTCAATGAGGCGCCTTGGGCGTGGATCATCGGGGGCGCTCGCGGGCACATACCCCGGCAGAGGCGGAATCTGTCCCGCCTGGCGGGTGATGGTCCGGTCCGCGAATAGGAACACCGCTTCATCGGAATTCCGGTACTCCCTGCGGATATCCTCGAAGGATGACATCGCGGCTTGGATATCCGATCCCCACATCCGTGGAGTTTGGAGTAAAGCCGCGGCCACCGAAGCGTGCCATTCCGCCCCGGCCAGGAGAGAGGAGTGATAACTCCTCAACACCTCCGAAACAGGTCCCGATCCCTCCATGGCGATCTGCATCATCGCCCATTCAAGAACCTGCCCCTCCGCGTTGGAGAAGGGGTGTTTTCCACACGCCGAACCCAAGAGCTGAGCGATGGTCTGAATGTCGGGGAAATATGGATTAAGGGGGTCCATGTAACTGTCCTGAGGCCGTTCGTACACTTGTGCGCGCCGGAGCATTTCACGCGATAGTATGAAAGATACTAAGGCAAGAGGATTGCTCCCTCAACTCCGGGCAGTGTAGTCTTCTCCTAAGATCCTCACCCCCCTTCCCCCTCTTCCATGGGGAGAAGGGGGGATGAGGTTGTTATGGGAGGTATGGCCGTGGCAATTCAACTGGGAGTTCTTGGGGGATCTGGTTTCTACCATATGGCGGGTCTGGAGATCCTGGAGGAAAGGATGATCGAGACTCCCTTTGGAATGCCCTCTGACAAGGTGGTGATTGGACGCCTGGAGGGACAAGAGGCCGCTTTCCTTGCCCGTCATGGGAGAGCTCACCAGTTCAATCCGGCCCATGTCCCCTATCAGGCCAATATCTATGCGATGAAAAGTCTGGGGGTCAAGTGGCTGGTCTCTGTCAGCGCGGTGGGTAGCCTCCGCGAGGAAATCGTCCCACGCCATGTAGTTATCCCTGATCAACTCATTGACCGCACCAAGCAACGCCCCAACACCTTTTTCGATCCAGTCGCGGTGCATGCGGGGTTCGCCGATCCCTATTGTCCGGTCCTCTCAAACCTGCTGGCCGAGGCCGCGGAGCAGTCAGGCATTGTCACCCACCGTGGCGGAACTTATGTCTGCATCGAGGGGCCGCTTTTCTCTACACGCGCTGAATCTAACCTTTACCGCTCATGGGGGGCCTCGATCATTGGGATGACCGCACTGCCCGAGGCTAAACTCGCGCTCGAGGCCGAGATGGCTTATGGCGCCCTTTGCTTCGCCACCGACTATGATTGTTGGCATGTCTCTGAGGAGGATGTCACGGTTGACATGGTTGTTGGGAATCTCCATGCCAACGCCGAGGCGGCGGGACGTGCTTTGCACTATCTGGCTTCGAGGATCTCAGGATTGGGTCCCTCGATTTTTCATAAGGCGCTTCAATATGCCCTGCTGACCCGCCCCGAGGATTTTCCTCCACATGTCATGGACAAGGTTCGTCTGCTTCTGGAGAGAGTCCAGAGGGAGAGTTGAGTATATCAACCCCCCCTACCCCCCTCTCCAGCAAGGAGAAGGGGGCATCTCTCCCCCTCGCCCAGCGGGAGAGGGGATATAGGGGTGAGGTGATCCATCAAACTACTCAGGAGGTTATACCATGAGAAAAGGACTCATACTTCTGGAGGCCATGTGCGTCATCATGCTTTCGTTTTCTGTCCAAGCGGTCAGTGTCAAGGAATCCGAAATGGACGAACTCCGTAGTTGGATTGGAGCCAAGTTCGAGGACAAAACCCATATCGAGCAGGGAGAGGCACGCATAGAGGTGATAGAGAACCATGATCCGGTACAGGTCAATAACCGGAATGGACGCCCAATGCGCCTCGGAAGCCAGGAGTACAACCAGGGCCTTTATTGCCATGCCCCCAGCTATCTTGATGTCATCATTCCTGAGGGCGGGATCCGTTTCGAGGCTCTTGTTGGCATCGACAGCAATGAAAATACCAGTGGGGGAAAAGGCAGCGTTGTGGCCTCGATAGAGGTCAAAGACATTATACTCTGGAAATCAGAGGTCCTTCGTGAGGGGATGCCCCCCGTACCAGTCTCAGTAAATCTATCCAACGAGAAAAGATTCTCACTCATCCTGACCGATAGTGGAGATGGAATCGCCTGTGATCAATTCGATTGGGCCGATGCCAAGGTGATCCTCAATGGGGGGAAGGAGATCCGTTTGGGTGACCTTCCGCTAGTGACACCACGGAGGAAACCCTACACGGATGAATATCCCTTTTCCTTTGTTTATGCGAAGCGCTCCTCGCGGGATCGTTTTCATGCTTGGACCCGTGAACGCAGCATGATGAAGTTGGACGATAACCGTTTTGCCAGGAACATCATTCATACCGATCCTGATACTGGTCTCCAGGCCCGTTTTGAAGCCGTGGAATACCGTGACTTCCCGGTCGTCGAGTGGACCCTCTATCTCAAGAATACAGGCACGAAAGACACCCCACTCATCGAGAATGTCCGCCCCATCGACACAAAATTCACACGGGGTGGCGAGGGTGAATTCACGCTTCGTTACCACACTGGCGACATGTGCACCGCCGACAGCTATGAACCTCACCAGGAAGTGCTTCCCCCCAATTCCCAGAAGTCCATCGCCAACACGGGGGGACGTCCCACTCAAAGCGCCTTCCCTTATTTCAACCTGGGAACCTCTCAGGAGGGTATCATTGTCGTTGTGAGTTGGGCGGGACAATGGTCCACCCAATTCACCCGTGATGAACGTTTTGGGCTGAAGGTATCAGCGGGCCAGGAACTCACCCACTTTATCCTGCATCCGGGTGAGGAGGTCCGCTCCCCCATGATCGTGCTTATGTTCTGGCAGGGTGATCCCCTCAACGCTCAGAATGTCTGGCGCCGGTGGATGATTGCCCACAACCTGCCGCGCCCCAGCGGCAAACTTCCGCCGGCCCCCATGATGGAGGCCTGCAGCTCCCACTGGTTCGGCGAAATGATCCACGCTGACAGCAAAAGCCAGATGTTTTTTGTAGACCGTTACCTGGAAAAAGGGATGAAGCTCGATTACTGGTGGATGGATGCCGGCTGGTATGTCAACACCTCCGGATGGCCCAACACCGGCACCTGGGAGGTGGATCAGAAACGCTTTCCTGGAGGATTCCGTCCGATCACTGATTACATCCGTGAAAAGGGCGTCAGGAGCCTGGTCTGGTTCGAACCCGAA
>CAZORO010000040.1:4698-19315 GCA_964581845.1 uncultured bacterium | reverse complement strand
CTCCTGTGTTTCACCGGCGAGATCATTGATACCCCCGATGTCGAACGCGGCTGCCGTACCAAGATCACGGTCAAGGTGGATGGTGACGCGGAAAGTTTGTGGCAAAACTGGTCGCATGGCCTCCACCGGGTCACATGCTATGGCAATATCAGCAAGGATCTAAAGCGCTTCTGCGGATACAAGGGAATCAAATACGTGGATGAGGCGGCGATCGTATAAAGGTCACCCTCGCAACTGGATCGATGATGGCATAGCAAAAACACGGAGTGGCGAGTTCATTCGCTTTATGTCAACTAAACGGAAGAGTCTTCCCATCCGTTTTCAATAGGCGAATGAATTCGCCACTCCGTGAGTTCCTTTTGCGATTCAGTGTAAAAGAACTCCGCTGGATTCATACCTCGAACATCATCTGCTGGTAGGCCTCATATTTCGGAGTTTTCTCCCCTGTTCCGAAGAAAGGACCAAGCACAGTCCGCACCGCACGATGCAGTTGTTCCAGGTAGAAATCCACATCATAACGAGTTTCGGGTTTCAGGTAGTCCACCAGCCTGATCCGTTCATCCGGATTACCTGATTGCGAGTCGGTCACGAGAAAATACACATCTTGTCCACCCACCATGTTTCTTCCCAACCGGGCTGCCTGACGGGCGGCGGTGGCGGTCATGGCGTTACTACGGTAATCCCCAGCGCTTCGTGAAAGACGGCGTTTGAGGAGAAGATCACCCATTCGAACCTGGCCCTCGCGGAGTGCCTCTTCCGCTTCGGCCACAATGGCAAAGAGAGGCTCTTTGAGAGCACGGCAAGCGGCCAGGGTATCAGCTGCCCCCAGTACATGGAGCAGCTTCCCCTGGACTTCCTGGACAAAAGGGGCTTGGTCGCTCCGCCGGATTTCGATCCCACGGAACTTGAGGGATCCATCCTCGAACCGTCCAAAATAACGCGCGGGAACCGGAAGCTCCGGGTGGCGTGTCGAGGAGAGGATGACCAGCCAGGAGTAATGGCCCTCGATGGAGATGGGAAGATCAGTGACCTCCTCGATCTCACGGCACAGGGCTTGAACCTCGGCATGGGTCTGTCCCGCCTTTTGCAGCCAGACACAGTCCACAAGAGAGTGAAGAACCCGGTAGCCCCATTCCTCGCACAGGTGGCGTGTCCTCAGCAGCATCTCGCGCGAAAATGCGCAGATGGATTCATGCGCCTCGATCCTTCCAAAGCGCGCGTTCTTATAGCCCAGATATCCAAAGCAGCAGACAAGCAGCCACTTCAATGCGGTTTGACGGTTCTTGTAACGGGTTTTCTCCCCCGGATCGGTAGCCGCGAGCATCCGCCGTTTGTACTCAATCCGTTTCTCCAGAATCGGAATGAGCGCGCTGGAGATCATCCCCTCGCGTTTCTCGCAGATGCGGTAACCCAGTTCTGGAACATGATGCGCGCTCTCGGGGCAACAGGAACAGTTGATGGTCTCCGGAGAGACATTGAAATGGGTCATAATCGAGGGATACATCGAGACAAAATCGAGCTCGACAACATTCTCGTAAACACCGGGACGTGGAGTGTAGGTGAGTCCGCCACGATCCGAGTGGAGGAGCTGAAGAGCCGTCTTCCAGTCCTCTGGACGGGTTTTCTTCCAAGGGATCGGATACCCCTTGCGTGTGACATACGCGATCTGAACCGAGGAGATACCGGTTCCGATGGACCGGCGCGCCATGCGTTGGACTGGCAACCGGCTGACTCGCGCGGCCTCGATCAGACCATCCAAATCGGATTCAAAAGCCAGGAAGGAGTTCCTCAGATCAATGTGCCACCGTCCCCAAAGAGGATAGTCGGGATCGCGGTACACAATACGTCCATATGAGATATAAGAACGTCCCCGGTTCTGGATTCGCCGGAGGATGCCTCCCTCGCGGTCGAGACGGAGGGGAATCCCAATGAGGCTGGAGATTTGAAACAAGCAAGGCATGAGGAGGCTGTCTCCACCGCGGGTCAGAATCAGATCAGGATCCCACTCCTCGAGGATCTGATTGAAAGATTGGAAGGCTTCGATGGGATCCTCGACATTCCATTCCATGGATCTTCCATCCATCTCAAGTGCTAGACTCCTTAGTATCGCGGAACGCGCGCCCAGATACCCCTCGCCATGAAGAGTGGCGGTACGGACCGGGATGGGTGGGTAGTCGGTGCTCCAGGGTTTCTCGAGCGCGGTGCAACCCAGCAGAGTCTCCCCATCGTGGACAATCCGGCACCGGGCAGTCGGGAAGACATCCTGGGTGTATCCATAAAATTGCTCGAAGGGGATATCACAATCGTAATAGGAGACTTCGGGAAATTTCTGGTAAAGACCTTGGAGTTCCTGGTAGGCCTGTTCCAGATCGAGGATCTGGACCTCGTGCATTTCAACCATATGGTCTGTCCAGAAATCTGGTTTGAGAACAGTTCCCCCCATGCGGAAAGAGCGGGTCCGCTCCATGGCCCGGCGTAAAGACTCGATCCGGGAGGGATCCTTCCCCTCCACATACCCCTTGGGAGAATAAGGCTGGACCAGGCGCAACCGTTCCTCTCCCTCATGGGTTAAAAACCAGAAGATCATCTCCCGGCCCCGGGGGAAGTAATCGAATAGCCAGCCCTCCTCCTCGACGAGCGCCATCTTTATTGGCTCCTACCCAAAACTCCCTTCACCTCGTTATGATGGTGTCCAGGATGAATAACGGCAAGCAACCCGTACAAACCACGAAGAGGCTATTGCCCACGGATATCCTCCGTCTGGGTGAAGATCCCTATTGGCTTCCTTTGGCGCTCCTGGCACTGGCGGATGCCTTGGTCTTCGCGGGTTCGATCTGGCTGGCCTACCCTCTCCGTTTTCACTCGCCTCTGGCAACTCTCTTCCCTCTCAAAGAGGGGTGGTATCCCCCACCATTCTCCACATTCTTCAGTTTCGGTCTGCTGGCGGCTCTGGTGGGTGTGGTTACCTTCGAGCGCCTCGGTTTTTACCACAAAAGGATCGGCGCGGACCGAAGGATCCATATCCTCCGTATCCTGGCGGGAGTTCTCGTTGCGAACCTGCTTCTTCAGGGTATCCTTTCATTGGCGGACACATCCCTCTCGCGGGGCACCCGTTTAGTCGCCTTTGTCCTAACCGTACCTCTTGCGGCATTGGCCCATTATGTCCTTAAGCAAGCTCACTCAAGGATGCTTCAAGCCGGCATGGGATACCAACGGACCCTTCTGATATTTGACCACCAGGACCGGTTGGAGGAGATTCTTCAGCGTCTCAAGCACGAACACGGGAGTGAGTTTCAGGTCATGGGACTCCTTGATGGAAGAACTGGCAACCTCCCTCATCCAGGTGAACTCGTGGAGAGTCATGGAATCCCCCTAGTTGGGGGGTTGGGTGATCTCCGATGGAACCTGGCTACTGGGAGATATGACACGGTTCTCATCTATCTTTCGCCAGAGCGCGTGGAGGAAGCACGTGAGGCGGCGGGATTGTGCGACCTTTTCGGAGTCTCCTTCTATGTTGAGGCTACGCTGTTTGAAAAGATTCTGCATACCATTCCACTAGGGGGAGACTTGCTTGTTCCCACCCTCTCCCTGGGTGAGACTCCACTCTCCGGCTCGGCCATCGTGATAAAGCGGGCCTTCGATTTGGTTGGAGCCACATTCCTGATTCTTATCTGTCTCCCCTTGTGGGTTGTGCTGGCTATCCTCATTGTCCTCGAGTCCCGTGGTCCGGTGTTCTACCGTCAAGAACGAGTGGGACTGGATGGCAGCTCCTTCCATATCTACAAGCTCAGGTCGATGACTGCCGACGCGGAGGCGGAGTCCGGGCCGGTGTGGGCCAAGGAAAACGATCCTCGCAGAACCCGTATCGGAGCTTGGATGCGTAGGTGGAATATCGATGAAACTCCGCAGTTCATCAATGTGTTCAGGGGCGAAATGTCCCTTGTGGGACCACGTCCTGAACGCCCCCATTTTGTGAACCAATTCAAGGGTGAAGTTCCCAGATATCTCCGCCGCCATCTGGTCAAGTCAGGGGTCACTGGGTGGGCGCAGGTCAATGGATTACGTGGAGACAGCTCCATTAGCAGGCGGACTCAGTATGATATGTGGTACATTGAAAACTGGAGTCTCTTGCTTGACCTCAAGATTCTGGGGATGACACTTTTTGCATGGAAGAATGCATATTAGGCAGGAGCTGCGAATTCATTCGCCTTTCCATCTCCCAAGCGAATGAATTCGCTACTCCGTTATAGAGGAGCCCATGATGAGACAGACTCAAGTCCAAACCCCCAAGCCGGTTCCATTCATCATGGTGGCGGTCTCCGTATTTCTTGTGGCGGGCTGTGGCTCGAGTCCCCTGTCGGATTTCTGGAAAGCCGTGGAGGCCATGCGGAACAAGGATTTCACCAACGCACAATCATTGGCCGACAAAGTGAAAGCGGCCCAGTCTGATTTCATTCCAGCCTATCTTCTTCTCGGGAGAATCGGATCCTTGACCGGTGACAAGGCCTCGGCTGACTTGAATTACCGCACCGCCTATGACCTGATGAGCCGCCGTGAGTTCAAACTGCGGAGCGAGGATATCCAAGCGCAGGATTGCGATCTCAAGATCTGTTGGGAAGAGGCTGCTTTTTTCCTCGCGGATGCCGAGTTTAGCAACATGAACTACAACCGCGCGGAAAAATATTACGACTCCGTGAACACTGGTTCCGGTAACACTCAATGGAAACAAACCGCCATGGCATATAAGGAAGCAACCCACGACTTCTTCGGTTACCGGAGGAGTTTGGAATCCCTGCGAGCCCAAAACATCAGAACCCCCAATGACCCACGAATACAAGCCGATATGTCAGCTCTTTTCATGGACATGGCCTCTGGTTTGACCCGTTTAGGGAAAATGAAAAGCGTAGGCGAGCAGGTGGCCTTGGCCAACAAGTTCCGGACACAGGCCCGCGAGGCTCTCCAAGCGGTTTACTCGACCACGCCTGAAATAAAGTATCTTCAAGCCGAAGCCATTCTGGACTATACGGAGAGCCAGGAAAACATCATGCGCGGGAAAACCGAGGAGGCGCTTCAGAAGGCCCTTGATGCGTGCGCCAAGAATCCGGCCAATGGCAAGTACCATTTTACTGTCGCAAGTATTCTGGCGGCGATGGCCACAAAAAAGGTGGAGCCCCAATTCCGAATCGAGGATCGTCTCCACTACGCCCAGAAAGCGGTGGAACTGGATCCCAAAACCTGGCGTTATAGGACGGCCTATGCGGGTCTCCTCAGAGAGGTGGGACGTGTCCAGGAGGCGGTCGATCAACTTCTGAAAGCACGTGAAATTGCCGGTGACGCTGAGGTGATCAAGGTGATTGATGCGGACCTTGCGAACCTTGAAAAAGAGATGGGACAACCGATTCCGAGTCCAACTTCATAGATTCCTTCCTCATCAAAGGGTAAATACCATAAAAGGATTGATTGCTTACGAATAATTTATTCGTGTGAATAGCTGAATAATGGATAGAAGTTTTATATTGTGCATTCCATTAGCGGTAATGCAAAATATCGAATCAGAAAGCAATATAACCCAAAACACTGTTATTCTATCCAAACGATAACAAAGATTCCAAATACGTAAATTCCCCAAGCTTGTTTTTATGGATGGATTTCGCCACTTCCGAGGACCTTAGCGCCGTAAGCATCAAGGTCATATCCTTGTAATTCCTGATGAAGTTCCCGCTCTCCTTGAACATAGAGGATCTTATAGCCTTCCTGGATGTAATGGTCACGCTTCTCCGGGGTGAGGACATACTCAATCACAAGGTGTTCAGGTTCCTTTTCCAAGTAGTACCTCATTTGAGCCTTAAAGCGTCCTACCACCAGAACAACCTTCTCTGGATCGGTTTCGATCAGGTTCATCACCGCTTTGGTAGCAGATTCATTCTCTTCACGCACTTGATGATCACGGATAATGGGACCGTAGTTGACATAAGGACGGACATCAATAAATGGAGACACCATGAGGCTAAGGCATAACAAAATGAACACCCTCCGATCCAAGAGTAAAGAAAGTATCATCAACACGAAGGGGACGGTGGGGATCAGATAACCTGCTTCATGAGGCAAGAAATAGTAAATCAAGTAGTGCGATCCAATAACGAACAAGGAAGGGAAAAGAATCCATCCTCTTGAAATTGGAGCCGTAAAAACAGTTCTTTTCTTATGAGGTATGAGCAGTGTACCCACGGCTCCCATGATCGCGAGGAAACCCACCCAACCCCAAACTCCCACAAGAGCCTTATGAGTGTTGCGTATAAAAGGACGGTGATAATTGCCACCAGAAACATTCAGGAGGTCTGTTCCATAGGTGATGATTGGAAGCGAAAAGAAGGCAAGTTGAGTTAAAAGCGCCGGAACTACCAACCAGACGGCTCTCCGGAAGAACCGTTCCTTCCCAGATGTCCACATCATCATTAGAAATGGCACAAGGAACACGATCGAGGTGTGACGGCAGCTCGCGGCCAAGCCAACGAGGATTCCTGCTGGCAAGACCTTGGAGTTAAGAATGCACATCATCGCCCCCAAAAGGAATGCCAAAGCCCACAGGTAATCCATGAGATTGACGCTATTGATGTAAATGATGGGTGTCATGGCGAATGCCATTCCGCAGATCAACCAGTCTTTGTGTCCCAAGCGCCGGAGAATGAGCGCGAAGAGGACAAACGCGGCAAGCGAAAACAAGCAAGTGACGAAATTGAGAAGCCAAAGACTTTGATGAATCAGTAAGGAACATACGAACTCAACCAAGGGATACCCGGGCGCCCGTGAAATAGAATAGTTACCAGTCATGGCCAGGTAGGAGGCCACATTGGCAACATACCAGGCATCCATATCGACACCGAGACCGGGAGACAGGAATGGAATCCGGACCGCCAACAGGATGAGACAACAGGTGAACAACTGGAAGACAGGATTCGAGAGGTATTTGAGATGAGTGGTCATCAATTGGGATGAGGCTGGAATGGGAGCGGTATCCCATTCCAGCCATCTGTTCGACTCCTAGCGTTTGATTCTCGCGGAACCGCCTTTGAAGACATGCATCAATTCATCGAGCGTGATCATGCTGGTGTCACCGCGAGTGCTCTGGAGCAGGGCCCCATGAGCCGCGCCGAGATCCACGCATTCCTGAGGAGACAGGCCATTGAGGAAACCATAGGCGAAACCGCTCGAGAATCCATCGCCCCCGCCGACACGGTCCTCGATCTCCAAGCCCTCGTAACGCCGCGACTCGAAGAACGCTCCATCCACATACAAGATGGCGGACCAGTTGTTCACCAATCCGCTGACTACTTCGCGCAGAGTGGTTCCCACTACCTGGACATTGGGGTAAGTCTCGACCACCCGGCGGACCATGCGCTTGTAGTTCTCAACTGGCAGGCTGCGTAGATTCTCGTCAGTACCCTCGACCTCGAAACCGAGAACCTTCTGAAAGTCCTCCTCGTTCCCAATCAAGCAGTCCACATATTGAACCAATTCCTTGGTAACCTCCTGGGCGCGCTTGCTGGACCAGAGCTTGCTACGGAAGTTGAGGTCATAGGAAACGATGGTGCCCGCCGCGTGGGCGGCTTGGAGCAGTTCTTTGCAAGCAGCCGCCGTATCATCGGAGAGCGCGGTGAAGATCCCCCCTGTGTGCAGCCAACGGACACCACGCTGCCCGAAGATACGCTTCCAATCAATCTCGCCCGGTTTGAGGTGCGCCGCCGCCGCATGGCCACGGTCATACATGGTGACACTCGCGCGGACACCCGTGCCAACCTCGGTGAAATTCAGCCCTACACGGTCTTTCTTGCCAACACCATCATAAGGAACCATGACCACCTCGCGTGTATCCATCCCCACGGCGCGCGCATGATTGATCACTAACCGTCCCAACGGATTATCCACCATGCGTGAGGCCCAGCCGGTCCGCAGTCCCAGCCGGGCGAGCGCATAGGCCACGTTGTACTCTCCGCCTCCCACCCAGACCTCCAGGCTGGTGGCATACTCCAGCCTTCCATGGCCCGGGGGAGAGAGACGGATCATGCACTCTCCTACTGAGATTAGGTCAAGCTGAGTATCTTCTTTGGAACGAATCTTCAGCGGCATTATGAATCAACCTCCTCATGAATTCCCGTACCGGAACGGGGCATTAGTCTCGGAATCGAATCGTTGACGCATTTCCAACTAGTGACTATTCTACCCCAGTTTCTAATCAGCGTGGGAGGTCACCGGATGTCCGTAGCAATCGATCAAACATTATTCCCAGCCCGCGCCAAAGAACCCTCCGATCCAACGCGGTCAATACCAGAGTTTCAAGCCTTTCTTCGTCCCCAAGCAACCCGGCTGCGAGTCCATGAGACGGTGTGGCATCCTCCCACCGATGTCTATGAGACCGATGATGCCTACCATGTGAAGATCGAGCTGGGGGGTATGGCGAGCGAGGAGATTGAAGTGGTGGTGGAGGAGGGCTTACTCGCCATCCGGGGCCGCCGTTCGGACACTTGTCAGGCCAACAAGATTAGATACCGTCAAGCAGAGGTGAAATATGGCCTTTTTGAGGTTCAACTGAGGCTGCCGGATGATGTGGATGTGAATGCCATCCACGCCAAATACCACAATGGGTTCCTAGAGGCAGTGCTGCCCAAGAGGCCCCAAGAGATAATTCAATCCACGCGAGTGACGATTACCATTGGCTGACAACAACCTACCCATCGTACCAGCACCGGATGCGCAGGATGGGCAGGGTGAGCTTTCAAGCGCCTCGTCCCCCGCAATTCCCGCGGAAGTGAATGTCGAGGAGAAGGACCACCCCATTCCTCAGGAGTTGGGTATTCTTCCGCTCGCCAACACCGTCGTTTTCCCTTATCTCATTGTTCCCCTTCAGGTGAACCGTCCCAGCTCAATCCAATTGGTGGATGATGCCCTGGTCGGAAGCCGTGTCATCGGGCTCTTCACTCAAAAGGATAGCGAGGAGACCGGGACCGAAAGTCCGGAGGTTTTCGAGGTCGGGACCGCGGCCAATATCCTGAAGATGTTACGTTATCCTGATGGCACCATGATGGTGCTGGTTCAGGGAACCGGACGAATCCGCATCCAGGAATTCACTCAGAAGAAACCCTATCCCAAAGCGCGTGTGACCGAGATCCAGACCAAGATAGCGGAGGGGATTGAAATCACCGCCCTTGCACGGAACCTGCAGGAGCTCTTCAAGCAATTCATCACCTTGGTTCCCTCACTCTCGGATGAACTTCAGATCACCCTTAAGAATACCCACGATCCAGTTCGGCTGGCGGATTTCATTTCTTCGAATCTGAACCTGAAAGTTGAAGAGAAACAGTCTATCCTCGGCGAGCCGGATCTTCTCAAGCGCCTTCACCTTCTGACATCACTTCTCAACCGGGAGCTGGATGTCGCGCAGCTCGGCAGCCAGATTCAAAGTAAGGTCCAATCGGAGCTCGGAAAATCACAGAGGGAATACTTCCTGCGTGAACAGATGAAAGCGATCCGGCGGGAACTGGGGGATGATGAGGGGGAGAACCTCGCCGATCTGGAGGAACGGTTGAAACAGACCGAAATGCCAGAACGCCCCCGTCAGGCCGCTGACCGGGAGATGGGGCGTCTGAGGCGCATGAGCCCCAATTCGGCGGAGTACACAGTCTCACGCACCTATGTTGAATGGCTTCTCGATGTACCCTGGTGTAAAACCAGCAAGGATATAATCGACCTCAAAAAAGCGAGCCGGATCCTTGACCAGGACCACTATGACCTTGAGAAGGTCAAGGACCGCATCCTGGAGTTCTTGGCGGTGCGAAAACTCACGGAAAGTCCCAAGGGGCCGATTCTCTGTTTCGCGGGGCCGCCCGGAGTTGGGAAGACCAGCCTGGGGCAGAGCATCGCCCGGGCCATGGGACGCAAGTTTGTACGTATGTCACTCGGCGGGGTTCGCGATGAGGCCGAAATCCGCGGCCACCGGCGGACTTATATCGGAGCTTTACCAGGACGCATTGTGCAGGGGCTCAAGACAGCTGGCACACGCAACCCGGTGTTCATGCTCGATGAGGTCGACAAGCTTGGCAGTGATTTCCGTGGAGACCCCTCCTCTGCCCTGCTTGAGGTGCTCGATCCAGAGCAGAACCATACTTTCGAGGACCATTACCTCGATGTTCCACTGGATCTTTCCTCGGTGCTCTTCATCGCCACCGCCAATGTGCTCGAAACCATCCCGCGCGCCCTGCTAGACCGGATGGAGCTGATCCGCATCGCTGGGTACACCCTCGAACAGAAGATGATCATCGCCCGGAAGTACCTGATTCCGAGGATGCTCAAGAGTAATGGACTTACCCGCCGTCAGATCGACCTTTCCGATGACACCATCCGCGCCGTGGCCCTCGGTTATACCCGCGAGGTGGGATTACGGAACCTGGAGCGCGAGCTTTCCTCGGTGGCAAGGAAAGTGGCGCGCAAAGTGGCCGAAGGGGTTAAGAAGAAGCATGCGGTCACACCGGAGAGGCTCGAGGAATTTCTGGGACCTACGAAGTTCATCAATGAAGTGGCCCTCAGGACCGCTACACCGGGAGTGGCTACTGGGTTGGCCTGGACCGAAATGGGAGGAGACATCCTGTTCATCGAAGCCACCTCGATGCCCGGCAAGGGAAACCTCAAACTCACCGGCCAGCTCGGCCAGGTCATGGTTGAAAGCGCTCAAGCCGCCTTCAGTTACATCCACGCCAATGCGGGGACCTTGGGAATCAAGGAGAATCTCTTCCAACGCTTGGATTTCCATATTCATGTCCCCTCGGGGGCGGTGCCCAAGGATGGCCCCTCGGCGGGAGTGACCATCGCGGCGGCGCTCTACTCATTGATGACCGGAATTCCTGTCCGCGCGGACCTTGCCATGACCGGTGAAATTACCCTGCGTGGCCAAGTCCTACAGATTGGCGGACTCAAGGAGAAGGTTCTCGCCGCTAAACTCGCTGGAATCACTCATGTGTTGATCCCAAAACGGAATCGGAAAGACCTGGTGGAGGTGAGCAACACGATCCTCGAGGGACTCACTTTCCACTTCGCGGAGAGCATCGGGGATGTGCTCAAGATCGCACTGGCCAGACCATCCCGAAAACCACGCACTACAAATAAGGTGAAAAGTACCTCAGTTAAGGTGAAATCTACCCGGCGTGGACGATGATCTTGTCGTACCGCATGACATTCGAATGATGATGATGGTATCTCTTTTTTTATGAACAACTGAAGACGATCTCAGAAAGGACCTTAGATCATGACCCTCTACACCCTTATCCTGTTGTCATTAGTCAGCGCTCCGGGAGATCTTGCAGCCAGAATTGATACCCTGAAGATGCATCTCGAGCGGCTTCATGCTGTCACTGTAGGGGCGGACGATGAGGCCGAAAAAGAACGGAAGCTCTCCGAACTCGAAGGAGCTCTCGCGGGTCCCATCCCGGATGAGGAGACCTTCAATAACCTCTACCGTAAGATCGATGAAGTCCGCTCCTGGCTGCTGGACCACTCGGCCTCCAAGCCGGAACCCTATGCGGGGACCTATCAGGAAGTGGCCGATGGCTGGGAACTTGCCAATGACAAGTTGAAGGTTACCCTTGCCAAGGGTGACCTTTCCCTGCGTGTGGATCGAGGCGCAAGCACTTGGCAGATGACGCCTTGTGATGAGGAGGATATGACGTTGCCCTCAGGCAATGTCTGTTTTCTCAAAGCCGCCAACCGGAGTGTCAGGGAGTTCCGCACCGGCTACAGCATTGGCATGTTGGTGACCCTCTCCGGTTTCCCCGATGCCGCCGGGACCGAGGTGATCTTGGGGATTCATATCACCGGCAATGAGGTCCTCTTTGAAGTTACCGCTCCGAAAGAGGACCCTGGTATAAAAGAGGTACATTGGCCCAAGGCGGTCCGCTTCGATACCCAGGCGGAGGGAGATTGCACAGTGGTCCCGCTGATGCAAGGGGCGGTCATCCCAGCTAATTGGAGTGAGAGAATCGAAAGAGGTGGCCTGACACAGTCGCGCTGGTTTTATATGCCCTGGTTTGGGCAGGTCCGCGCGAGCGCGAGCTATCAAGCCATCATCGAGACCTATTACGATGCCGGTGGTTACTACCTCCACTCGCCAGGTGAGTTTTCGCTGGTTCGTCCACATTGGTATTCCAGTCTCGGAAAACTGCGCTATCCCCGCCGTATCCGCTACATCTTCGAGGAAGAAGGTTCCTATGTCTCGATGGCCAAACGCTACCGCCGGTATGTTCAGGAGAATGAGCAATTTGTTTCTCTCAAAGAAAAACTGGCCCGGAATCCGAAAGTGGCCGAAGTCATCGGTAAACCGGTCATCCACTTGGGGTCGTTGTACCACTTTGTTCCAGAGGCAGAGCTTTTCAACAAGGAGAGGATCGAGAACAACCATAACCTAGTTCCTTTCGCGGTTCTGGCTCAGCAACTGAGGGACCTGAAATCCAACGGGATCGAGGATGCTTATGTCCATCTCGATGGCTGGGGATTTTATGGTTATGACAATGGCCATCCGGATGTCCTGCCTGCCGGCGAGGAGCAGGGCGGCTGGGAGGGATTACGTGACTTCGCCAAGACCTGCGAGGATCTGGGGTATCTCTTTGCGGTGCATGACCAATACCGTGACTTCTATACCGATGCTGTCTCCTACAATCTGGATCTGAATTACACCAACGCGGATGGCACAGCGCCTGGGGCGGCGGTGTGGTGTGGTGGACCGCAGACTTTTCTGAGCGCGGTCTTCGCGCAGGGCTATGTCCGCCGTAATCATGACCTCTTCGCGGCCAATGGAGTTCATCCACAAGGGGCATACCTGGATGTTTTTGCGGTAGCGGATCTGGATGAGAGCTTTCAGAGAGCGCACCCGATGACACGTGAGGACTGCGCCAAGTTCCGCCGCTCCTGTTTCGACCTGTTGCGTGCACGTGGGTATGTGATGAGTTCCGAGGAGCCGGTGGATTATGCCATCCCCTCGCTCGATCTGGTGCACCACGGGCCGTATGCCACCAGCCCGCACCTGGGGGGTGGTAACCGGACTGGAATCCCGGTGCCCCTGTTTAACCTGGTTTACCACGATGCCATCCTGCTGCCCTGGGAGATGGGGGAAGATGGCGGTTGGGGCATTCCCAAAGGGGATGCGGGAAGGTTGCATTGCCTCCTCAATGCCGGGTTACCCTATGTGGGGCCGGGCGCCTCGGAGATGGATATTAAACGAGTGAATGAGGCCGCTACCTTAGCTGGGCGTCTCGCTCATCAGGAGATGGTTAACCATGAATTCCTGAATCCCTCTCATCGGAAGCAGCGGACCACTTACGCCGATGGGACACAAGTCACGGTAGATTTCGATACCAAGGAGTACAAGATCGAGCCGGGGAGCAGAACGGTGAAGTAAGGACCACCATGTCCAACCAATTCACAGTGCTGATCGAGCGTGATGGAGAATGGTACATCGCCTATTGTCCAGAGGTTCCTGGGGCCAATGGGCAAGGACGGACAATAGAGGAGTGCAAAGCAAATTTGGCGGATGCGATCGAACTTATTATACAAGACCGGTTTGATGTGGTGGTAGGAGGGTAAAACATGCCCACAAAAAGTGCTTTCAGTTTGGTTGAACTGCTCACTGTTCTCGCACTGATCTTGATCTTGATCCTCACCGCCTTGCCCTCCTTCATCGAGTCCAAGACCGCTTCGAATCTCAGTCTGGCCCGCTTCCGTCTGATTGCCATGAAGCAGGCGTTGGAATATCACCAACGGGACTGGGGATCTGTTCCAGCGGACTTCAATGATCCCGGCCTGGTTATCTTCGCATATCGCTGCCGTTCTGATTCTCCCAATCGGTGTTCATGCGCTATGTCTCGCAGAATTACTTCACATCAAGGAGGTCTGAGCACATCCAGTTTAGTTGATGGTCCACTTGGGGAATACGAATTCATGTTTTATGCACCTGAGATTCATTGTCCATTAACTACACCCATTCCTTATGTAACCACGCTTCAGACTATGGATCCCTTTGGCGATGGAAACAGACCTCTGGGTTATGATGCAATGTATGCAGATGGTCCTGGACTTGACTATGGCATGGTCGCTTCCGCGGGGCCTGACATGATTGTGTGACATTGGTTAGGAAAATATAGCGCGCATGGAGTCTGTGGTGCGAATACGACAGGAAAAGGCATGCCTTATTCCCCCACCAATGGTTCCTCAAGTTGTGGCGAATTGTGGACTGTTGTCAGCGCATGTGTGTCAAATGTAGGCTCTACCTGTTGGGCGGATCAGCGTTTTGGCACCCGCGATCACTTCGGCCCCGAGCCTCCCTTGGATGACTCCGATGACGACAGCATTAAGAACGACATCGAGGCGGCTGCCCCCAACGGAGGTGATGGGAATAACAACGGGAAACCAGACTCAGAGGAGCCGCATGTCGTTTCACTTCCGAATGCCATTGATAGTGGATATGTAACCCTCGTGGCTCCCGTGGGGGCGATGTTCTCGCAGGTCAAGGCCGTGACGAGGGAGTCCGTGGCGAGTGTTCCCAGCGAGTTGAACCTTCCGGTGGGGTTGCTGGATT
>CAZORO010000040.1:0-4688 GCA_964581845.1 uncultured bacterium | reverse complement strand
TGTACCGGCCTCAGTCACTTTCGCCATGCAATTCCGCGCGGAGGGGAACCATGACTGGACTGGTTACTCCAAGTACGGTCCAATTCCGTCCTTGACGGAGAGTCACTGGTATAACTTCAACTACGATGGTGTCACGGGAGCGATTATCAACAATCCCACGATCACGCTCCAATTCATGGACGGCTCTCGTGGTGATGACGATTTAGAGAAGAACAGGATCATTGTGGATCTGGGCGGACCCGTAGCGGGAATGGCGGCCTCGGTGAGGGACTGGAGTTTATACGGGGAGTGATCATCCCCTGGCTTTGAACAAGACAGAACGAGAGAGGTCCTGTTTCATTAGCAGTTGTTACTGAACCCGGAGCCAAACCCCGGATCGAGCTTAAAAAAGTCTTCTTCTCTAATACAACGCCCACTCTTCCACAGCTGTCGGGCTGTACTCACCGATCCCGTCCGCGCTGGGGCCGCCGAAAGTGGCCACTTCAGCGGCATTCAATGGGCAGCTGATGATGGAGATGCTATTGACATATCCCGGCGCGGTTTCATCGTCATCGTCGGTAAACAGAAGAAGTGCCTGTGCGTAATCCGCAGGATACAGCGACCAGCGCCCATCGATCCCTGAAGCAAGTGTCTGCGAGCCCACCCGGACGCCATTGATATACTTGTCCATCTTGGCATCGACCAAGTCCACCGAAATGGCGATACGATACCAGGTGTCCGGCTCGATGAGACCGTCATAGGTGCCGGAAATCCCAATGCCGTTTTCATCGCCAATGAAGAAATCGGCATCGTTGGTATTGTAGTCATAGGTCTGGAAGATGGCACGGTACACATCCATGGAAGTGGCGGGCCAGAGCATGTCCAGGATCAGGGTATAACGGTTGACATATTCCCCCCCTCCATTGGCGGCAATGCCGTGGAACATCTGAATCCCATCAAACACAGTGAAGTTGGTGTAATACATCACATGGGCGGGAGAGGAGCCGATGTCAGGAATTCCGAATTGGGTAGTGGTTCCAAACTGAACGAGCTGATCCGCCCCACCAAGATAACCCAAGTCAGTTCCCACTGTAGCAGTGAGATTGCCATTCTCGAAATCCCACAATCCAGTGGTCGCGCACTCTCTTGGGATTTCCGGTGGAAAGAGTCCCCGCTGTCCAGGAGCACCCATGGAAGCCATATCTTCTGGGGACATGGCGCAACCCACGATGGCCAGGCTGTTCACGTAGAGCTCACGGGTTTCCTGCATGTTGTGGGGTGAGGTGAAGAGCAGGGTGGGCTGGTTGTGCGCGGCAGTGTACAGCGACCAACGCCCATCAACACCATCCAAAGTCTGAGTACCCACCAGGTTACCATCGATATACTTGCTCATGGTATTGGCCACGCAGTCCACCACAATCCCAAGCCGGTACCAGGTTCCAGGCTCGACATCGCCATCATATTGCCCGTTGAATCCAAGACCATCATTGCCCTCCACCGTGCTCAAGAGACACTCCACATCATTGGAATTATTAGAGCTAGTTTGGTAGAGCGCGGCGGGGAGGCTTAAGCGTTCGGCATACAGAACATCGAGCATGATGGTGTACTGGTTCACATACTGCCCGCCTCCGTTGGCCTCGATGCCGGGGTACATCTGGAGGTAATCTCCTGGGCCATAAGCAAAGACACGGACGACATTAGGGGTTGTACCCGCGATCGGAGCCACAAATCCAAAGGCGCCAAATGAATTGAGATTCTGGTTCCCTACCATGACCAGGTTATTCCCAATAGTGGCAGTGAAATCCGCGTTATCGAAGTTCCAAAGTCCCGTGACTTCACCACAACTAGGGACTTCAGCCACCCCTGTGGCAGAAATCATAACCAGGGATAAAGAACATAGCAACCAAAATAGTTTCTTTAGTGACACAAAAAAAAGTCCTCCTCCTCATTGTTGGCTAGGGGTTGACCAAAGGATCATTTGCGCCCTCAGCCATCCATGGAATTCCTTTCTCTGATAGAGGCGGAACACCATCAGAGACAACAATATATAATATTATATGCTAAACGAAGACCACTGTCACTTGATTTGCTCGATGGCTCGGGCCACCTCCTCACGCCGTTTCTCGATCGGCGCGGGATTCTTAGTGAATTCAGTCATGCTCTTGGTGATATCCTCAGGAACCACTAGAAGCTGGGAGAAGTCCTTGGAGGACCGGCTGCTATTTGAAAGGCGTTGCTTCAAGACGGCCAGATACTCATAGTCCTCGATCCCATCCCGGAGCATTTCCAGACGGATGCTGTCGACTGGAGCATCTAAGATTGGTTCGGAAGGATTCCCATTGGCAGCGGCTTCCGGGGGATAGATAAAACGCCCGTCTCCATTTCCCCACGGGAGACGTTTCCCCTCCGGGGTGCTATAACCACTAGTCCACCCCATCGGGTCCTCATAAGGATTCTGAGGAGCTTTCGGATCAGGATAGGCGGCATGACTGGTCCAGTAGTTGGTTTCCCAGATGAGGATTCCATCGATCTTGCGTTGCCAGGTCTGCCACAGCCAAACACGCAGCTCGGTGGCGGGGTGATCGATAAAGAGAGTGCAATAGGGAACCTTAGGGCCAGTACAGATGTACCACCAGAACTTCTCTCCCTGGGCACGGCGGGACTCGGCAATCTCCATCTTGAACTCAGGGGAAATCGGGCACCAGATCGTGGGTCCCCCCAGAAGTGCGGCATTCACCTCCTCGGTCAACATGCGCGGGATGTCCGGCGCGGCTTCCTTGATCTTGCGGAACCCATTCATCACAAAGTCATAGTCCTTGGGTTCAGGCTCATCGAACCAATAGACATAAGCTTTATCGAGCCAGCCTTTCTCGCGGAGATGCTCTTGAACCATCTGGCAGTAGTTACGGAAAGCGGCTTTATATTGAGGGGTGTCCTCCTTGAAACCCAACAGCTCGGGTTCCTCACGGGAATGAAAGGTTCCGCCTCCCATACCAAGGATCTGCAGTCTGAAGGTGTCAAAATGATAGGAATTAAAAGCTTCGTGCATGGCCTTATCCCAAGCCGTCCAGTCGATTGTGGGCTTGAGGATCTCCGGATCGGTGGCGGTACCATCCTTGATCTCGGGCCAGGCCACCTGGAAGGGATCCAACGGTGCGGGATCGTAAGGCGTGATGTGATGGGAACCAAGACTTTCCCAGTATTTCGTGAGCACCATCCTTGTGTGTTCTGGATCGGTGACACCGTGATAACGGAAGGCAAGTTTTTCCGAGAAGCCAAAAGCACTGGTACAAGTCATCCGGTCTGGGAGTTCAAAGCCATAAACCTGAACCCATATCTGAACCGATGCCTTGATACCATCTCCCTCAAGCTGGATGTCTCCGAGGTATAAACCACCTGGTACCTCCTTGGGAACCTTGACACGAACCCACAGTGGCTGGTTCGCGCCCGGTTTGAGCGTGATGGGTTCATTGAAGGGAGGAAGTGGGTCTGGCCAAAGGCCTACCGTGGAGGAAGCATCGGTGGGTATCGTGACCGGAACATAACCGACTCTTAGGATTTCGACTTGTTCCGCCGGTATAATTGAGCCCTCAGGCCCTTTCAGTTCCGAGGCCCGGGCATGGAAGTTTTTGATCTCACGGTAGGGGAAGACCACCAGCTGTGCGGCCTCCACCTCGTTCTTGGCGGCGCTGAGATGGATCGCGCTACCAATCCGCTTGGGAGCGGGACGGGAGGGGCTGACTTTCCATCCCGATGAGCACCACCACACAGCCAGTTGATCGTTCGAACACGGGAGGCGTTCCCCGAAAGTAACCTTCATTCCACCAGCCATGGATTCATCCAGAGTATATGTTTTGACTGTCTTGGCGGGGGCAGGTTCCTCCGCCCAGGTTGTGGTAACTCCCCATAGTAGAACGGTTATCAGACTGAGGTAAAAAAACTTCCAAGAAAGCTCCTGTGTGGATGGCATCCGTCATTCCTCCTTGGTCTCTTTCTAATTCCTGATTGTTGACAAACAATGATTGCCAAGCGGGAGATTCAGTCAACCCAGTGAGAACAAGAAAAATGAAGGGCACTTTCAGTTCATCTTTTCAATCGCCCGGGCTATTTCATCCCGCCGTCTTTCAATAGGGACAGGGATCTTCGTGAATTCGGTCATTGAGGCCGTGATTTCACGGGGGACTTCCAGTAATTGTTTATAACTTGCAGGCGGTTTCTTGTTCTGGGCCAAACACTCCTTCAAGATCACAAAGTACTCATAATCCTCGATCCCATCCCGCAGCATCTCTAGCCGGATACTGTCGACTGGGGCATCCAAGACAGGTTGACGTGGTCTTCCATTGGCGGCGGACTCAGGGGGATACAAAAAACGTCCATCTCCATTGCCATAGGGGACAGGTTTGATTTCCCGACGGACTTTCCGGGTGGTCCAACCCATAGGATCTTCATAAGGATTCTGAGGAGTGGAGGGGTTGGGATAGACCCCGCTGTCATTCCAGAAATTACATTTCCAGACCAGGATGCCATCGATCTTGCGTTGCCAGGTCTGCCATAACCAAACTCGCAGTTCAGTGGCGGGATGGTCGATGAAAAGGGTGCAGTAAGGAGCCTTGGGGGTAGTACACAGATACCACCAGAACTTTTCTCCAAGAGCTTGGCGTGGACGGGCATCCTCCATCCGGAACAGGACAGACCGGGGACACCAGATG
>CAZORO010000039.1:10262-19687 GCA_964581845.1 uncultured bacterium | reverse complement strand
GTTTTGGATCAACTCACCATCAGCCCCTCGACCCCCACCGTGAAGGTGTTGTCTCCCAATGGAGGGGAAGTCTGGTCGGGAACTGAGGAAGTCCACTGGGAAGCACACGATAACGATAAAGCGGACAGTCTATCTTTTACAGTTCTGTATTCCGCCGATAACAAACAAACATGGCGCGGACTTGAAACTCTGTACTCCGGGACTTCACTTAGCATCAACACCGCCAATATCCCTGGCGGGACTCAATGTTATATCCGGGTCATGGTAACCGATGGAATCCGCACTGCTCAGGATGATTCGGATGCTCCCTTCCGCACTCAGGGCAAACCACCACAGGCGGATATTGAAACACCGGAAAATTTAGCCACATTCACCGCCTATGAGCTCATTCACTTCTCTGGAAGGGCGCTCGACTTGGAGGAAAAGGTGGCGGATGAAGATATGGTTTGGACCTCCAGCCTCGATGGCCTTTTTGGTTATGGACCAGAGGTTGATACCATGTCGCTCCGTCCCGGGACTCACACCATCATGCTTACCATTACCGACCAGGATGGGTTCAAGGATGGTGAAATCATCTCCATAACAATCAATGAGGGATTAACCTTGCTGGGAGATATAAAAAGGGATGGAAGGATTGACTATCTCGACCTGCTGAGATTCGCGAGGAAATGGCGCCAAGGCGGCAAACTGAATATCGACGCTGACCTGGATAAAAACGGCAAGGTCGATGCGAAAGATCTTTTGATCCTGCGCCAGCTGATGCAGTAGAGGGGACTCGGCGGCGGACCAAAGGTTTACTTCACTCTTGTTGAGGTGGAAAAGGAATATCGCCGTGGGCGGCTCCTTCTTCCATTGCCTTCATGATCTCTTCCTTGGTTTGGCCATAAGGGGGAAGGGTGGGAGGCGACTTTTCGGAGATGGGAGGGAAGGAGAACGTGCAGGCCGTGGGATCGTAAAGAACAGGATAGCCATACATGTCCGCGCGGAAGACATGAATCTCTTGATCCTTTGCGAGTGAATCAAAGTCGGGTGGACATTGGCCTTTGTTCTTCTTCTTGTACTCCTCAAGAAGGATTTCGATTTGAGCGAGGATTTCCTTCCGGTCGTTGAGGCAGTTCCCGGTCGCAACCAATGTCGGAGTGGCATTTTCAATTTTAAGAATGATGTACTCGCCACCATACGGGTCGATTGGTAATTCGGGTTCCACCGCCTCCTTCACTTGCGGTGGATCGGTGACTGGAGCGTTTGGATTCAACAGGTTCGGGAAAAGACGAGTACGTCCATCGGGGAACCATTGGGAGCTCATCTCGCGATAAAGGCGGCAAGCCTCTTTCATCACGGCAACTGTTTTCAGGTCATTGATGCTAGTGGGTGTAGCTCCATTCACTTGCCTGTAATAGGTGGATGCGAAATGCCAGAAGGTTTTATGTTCAGCCGCTACAATCCGGCGGATGTGGTCGAGGTTGAGTTGTTTGAGGGCAACATTATTGGTCGCCACCGCGTCGTGAGCTAATTCCATGAGGGGTGGTAAAGGATCGGGGTCGATGGCCTTGCAGGCAAAGAACTCAAGGCGGCGGATGAAATCAGGACAATCCGGGGATTTCTGGGCGAGACGGTAAGCCGCACAACCCCATTCTGGAGTCGCGCTACCGAGTTCATAGACAGCAACATATCCTGCGTCCTTGGCCACTCGCCACATGTCGGGAATGACCGCGGCGAAGGCCGCGCGAGTCGCGGTGGACAGCTCGGTGGTGGCGCTCATCTTATGCGCGCCATCCATCAGGAAACGGTAGGAGTCAACCTTTCCACGTTCCGCGCTGGTAAAGGCAAATCCCCAGAACCGATAGGCTCCACCATAACGCGGATCTGTTTCGGAGACTGCCTTGCCGAGAGACTTGAACTGGTCGTATTTGACAGGGTGTTTTTCGAGCAAGGGGTAGTTCCTGCCATAAAACTGCACTCCGCGGATTAAGGAAAGATCCGCCATGAGCGCATCATGCCCGGATGCAAGTATTGCCCTGACCTGCGGGCTCGTAAATTCATACATGTAGTTGTAAACGTAATCGTAACGCTGGACAGTCCAGGCGGCATATTGCCCCGCCAGATAGAGCGCCACCAAGACAACCAGCAGTAGAAGCACCTTTCCCTTCATGAGCGTGGACCCTTGTCTCCTTTAGAAGTCTCTCTTGGAGAATGCGGTGCAGGCGAGGAAAAGGACCACCGCCGTGTAGGTCACCGCATGGAGTATCGATGGCCCTAGCGGGAAATAGGTTTCCGCAGCAGGCAGTAATTCATAATACACCGCGAGCTTCTTCAGGTTGAGCAAATCCAGGTGAGGGCAGAGATACCAGATGAAAGTGAGAAATCCACAGAAAACATCATTCCCTCCTTTCTCGCTCTGCAGACGGATGTAATCCCAGAAATCGTTGGTCATGTTGCCAATGACATACACCATCAACGTCATGACCGCCGAAAGAATCGGTGTCGAAAATGATGAGAATAGGATCGCGATGCTGATCACAATCAACATCTCGAAAAGCTGCATCCCGATAGCTGCGGGAACCCACAGGAAAGATGGGTCCTTTAAGGTCAACAATGGATGGGAAAAGCCACCCAAAAACCAGAACATTATGGCCAAGAGCAGCAGCGACATCACCGCGATATTCGCATACACGGTTAAAGTCAGGCCCAGGAACTTACCCAGAATGAACTGCCAACGCCGTACACCCTGGGAGATGATGGTATAGATGGTCTTGCTTTCGACTTCCTGCGGGATCAGGGTGACTCCGATGAACATCGCCACCAGCAGCCCGAAGACATTGATCGAAGAGAGTCCCAGGTTCTTCACCACACGCATGCCTTCCTCCAGCGCGAGGGTGGAGAGGAAAATGGAACTTCCAATCAACAGGACCGCGAACAGCAAAATGAGATAGAGAACCTTATTGCGTATGGCCTCGCGGAAGGTGTTCAATCCGATGGCGATAATTTCTGTCATGGCTCAGACTCGAATCCTTATGTGTTATGATTAGGTCTCGAGGACCACATTGGGGTCCGCGGCCCGGATGGTTTCAACAAAAAATTCCTCAAGGCTCTTGCGCTCGGGGATGAGAGAGACAATCTCCGCTCCTTTGGCACGCCATTTGTCGACCATCTGGTTGGTTTCCGCCGTGTTCGGTACCACGGTTTCCAGCACGCCTTTGTGGAAGTCTCCTTTGAGTCCCAGGTCGGATGGTTGAAGGTTCTCCGGAAACCGTAGCTCGATACGGACTTTGTCCTTTCCCGTTCCGAGGAGATCATTCATCTCGCCAATCCGTAAAAGCTTGCCATGGTGAAGGATGGCAACGCGGGTGCAGATATCCTGGACATCCGAGAGAATGTGGCTACAGAAGAAGATGGTCCGCCCTTGGTACTTCATCCGGTAGATCAGGTCGCGAATCTCCTTGCGTCCAATGGGATCCAGCCCGGACATCGGCTCATCCAGCAGAACCAGCTTGGGATCATGCATGAGGGCCTGTGCCAAACCGATGCGTTGTGTCATGCCCTTCGAGTATTCTTTGAGAAGGATCTTGCGTGCATGGCGCATTCCCACCAAATCCAGGAGTTCATCGATACGCTTCCCGCGCTCCGAGGTGGGTATCCGGTTCAGACGGGCATAGAATTTGAGGAACTCCTCTCCCGTCAGGAACCGGTAGAAATAGGGATTCTCAGGCATGTACCCAACCCGCAACCGGGTGGGTGAACTCCGCAGGTCGGTGTCGAGGATGTAAGCATTCCCGCTGGTGGGTGTGAGAAGACGGAGAAGGATCTTGATCGTGGTTGTCTTTCCGGCCCCATTGGGGCCGAGAAATCCGAAAATCTCACCCTCGTGAACCTCGATGGAGAGGTTATCTAGAGCGGTGAATTTTCCACGCCTCCAATTCCGCCTGAACGTCTTAGTGAGGTTTTCAGTTTTGAGAACGGGCATTGGGCATCAATCAGGAAAGCTGAGATGAATATGGCACCACGGCCATTGTTTAGGCATTTTTATTCCAGTAAAGAAGTGTGTCAAGGTGACTGAATGACACTTGCAAGGGCGACTCTGGAAAGGGCTTCAATTGACAGCCTGTTCCCTACTCCCGTAGAGTTAAGCCGGAAAAGGCGGAAGAACCCACGATGAAGATTGCCCTCGTGTCTCCATTCCCGGATATCTACTCTTTTGGTGTCCGCTCCCTATCCGCCACCGCACGAGCCGCTGGACACGAAACTCGAGTGTTATTCGTCACCCAGCAGTTCACCCAGCCCTACAGTGAACAGGTCCTGGACCAAGTTGTGGAACATTGCCGTGGTGTTGATCTAGTGGGCGTCTCGTTGATGTCCAATTTCTGGGACAATGCATCCTCCCTCACCAAGGCCATCCAGAAGCGTTTGGGAATTCCTGTCATGTGGGGCGGGATCCATGCCACGGTCCGCCCCGAGGAGAGCCTGACTGTGGCCGATTATGCGGCGGTGGGCGAGGCCGAGGAGAGCTTCATCCGCTTCCTCAATTCCGATGACTCAGGAAAGCCAGTCCCCGGCATCCGTGTACGTGGTCAACGGGAGTTCGAACGTGCCGCTCCGCCGGTATGCCTCGATGCCATTCCCCATGCCGATTTCGACCTCGATAACCATTTTGTCCTCGAAAGCGAACATCTGATCCCCATGACACCAGAGATCCTTCGTCAACGGACCGAGGGTGTCTATCTGACCATCCCCTCGCGGGGTTGCCCCTTCGACTGCATCTACTGTTGCAATGTCTTCCTCAACAAGGAGTTCCCGGAGAACAAGAAGGTTCGTCACAAGAGTATGGGACGTCTGATCGAGGAGCTCGAGCTGGCCCTGAACAAGCTCCCCATATTCAGCCGTATCAAGTTCGATGATGATGCCTTCTTCTCGCTTCCCTATGAGGAGATCGCGGAGTTCAGCCAGGAATACAAGCGCCGGATCGGGTTGCCCTTGATCGTGACGGGAGTCACTCCCGCCACAGTCCGCCGTGATAAACTCGAAGCCCTTGTGGAGGCTGGCCTTGTGGAGGTCCGGATGGGGATCGAGTCTGCTTCCGAATCAATGCGCAAGCAGTACAAGCGCCCCCAGACCGAGCGTAAGGTGGCCAAAGCCGCGGCACTGATGAGTGAATTCGGAGACCGTCTCACTCCCTACTATGATCTGATCCTCGATAATCCCTGGGAAGGGGAGGAATCGCTAGTCGAGACACTCCGCTTCATGACCCGTCTGCCGCTTCCCTTCGAGATTATCATGTACTCGCTGACCTTCTATCCGGGAACCGGCGTGTATGATCGTGCGGTGGCCGAAGGATTGGTGAAGGATGACATCGAGGATGTTTACCGGAAGTACTACCACAGCTTCCGTCCCACTTATCTCAATGACCTGTTCGAGGTTCTCACCCACTATGCCCATTGGCGGGAACCCATTCCGGTGCGGGCCTTCGATTTCGCCACTCACCCGTGGGTCAGGAACAACCCGTTGATGCGGTTTCTCCCAAAACTTCTGAAAGACCGGCTCAAGCTGATCCTCAAGTGGCGGTATTGGAAACAGAACTTCTTGAAGCACTGATTAACCTCACCCCTAAATCTCCTCTCCCACAGGGCGAGGGGACTTGCTGCTCCCTCTTCTCCTTGTGGGAGAAGGGGGGTGGGGGGGGGGTGAGGTCTTCTTTATTTCTCCTTTCCCCACGCCGTTGGATTTTCCCCCGTCAGTACCTGAAAAAGGCTCCATACACAGGGGTTGGAGTAATAGTGAATCCCCCAACGGATCGCGCCGGTCTCACGGTCCAGGCACCAAGGGATGTTCCAGGGGGTCTTTTGTAGCAGCACGATGTTGTCATAGCTCCGGTTGAACAAGGTGATGGCCTCTTCTTTCATCCCCGCCGAGACCATCATCGAACAGAAGCACCACACCTCGCCGATGGTGATCACCGAGGAGTGATCCTTGAAACTCATATCCACCTTCCCATCCGGCCCTACCCCATTCACCGCGCCAAAGGGGGTGGCGGCCACATTGAGCTTAAGTACATTCTCCATGTGCCTGGTGAGTTGGTCCTTCGGGACCAGATCCGGCAGCCCGGTGAAAGAGGCGAACCACTGGCCGCACAGAGCATTAGTCAACAGGGTATTGCTGATGCGCTTGCCGTTGGTGTCGTTGTAGAGACGATAGTATTCGCCAGTCCAGAGTTTTTGATCAAAGGATTTCGAGCCCTTTTCAAACCATGTCTTCAGCTCGGTGGCGAAGGCTGTGTCACCCGCCTCTTGGGCCATCTTCTCCCCAGCCTCCAGCGCAGCCAGCCACAGGCTCGCGGTGTAGGAACTCACCCCCCACCAGGGCCAGATGTCATAGTACTGATTGGCTGGGAAACCGGTCTCGCTGCCGGGATCTTCATCCACCAATCCATCCCCATCCTTATCGAGGGTCATCGCATACTGGAGCGCCTTCTTGACTGTGGGGAACATTTTATTCAGATAGGCAGTATCCTTCCAAAGCAATTGGTTGCGCCAACACAACAGGACAAACTCAGTGGAGACAATTGGGTGCTGGCAGTGGTAGTAAGGGGAGCGTGATCCCATCGGGTGACCAAAGCCGAAGGGGAGCTCACCGCTCTCGGCTTGGGCGGCGGCGACTTGTTTCATGGTGGCCTTCTCGAGCTCGGGCCAGAACAGCGCCAGGGGATGCGAGCCATAGAAACGGCACACAAAGGTCTCGGTGATTGGGCAGCCGGTGAAGGACTCGCTCTGGAAGAATCGTCCATCATCCATCCACCAGGAGTTGCGCGCGAGGATATACAGGCCGTTGATGACCGCATCCTTGAGTTGATCCGGGACCTTGCTCCGGTAAACCTTTTCCTGCCAGGCACAGATCTTCTGGTCGATTTCCGTGGCTTGGGGAAACACTGCGGCAAGCACCTCTGCGGCGTTGGTGTAGCCG
Source organism: uncultured bacterium (assembly GCA_964581845.1). GTDB lineage: Bacteria > Hinthialibacterota > Hinthialibacteria > OLB16 > OLB16 > OLB16. The sequence continues at coordinate 12,733 of CAZORO010000039.1, read as the reverse complement.
TTCGTATAACGGTGACTCAGGACCTCCTGATCGCTGGAGGTCCACTTGGGGAAGTGCCAGGCCACGCCGAAAGTGATCTCTTGCGTCTGCCCAGACATGAGATTTGTCTGAGCCTCCATGCGGGTGGTATCCGCCTGCCCCATCAAAGGGGTTAGGTCCCATCCTTCCCCCATCGCGCCAATAGCATAAGTTCCGGATACGGCGGGGATAAGGCACACATTGGCAGCTCCCTCGGTGGGATGCGGGGAACCAGCCCCGGCCCAGTTGAGGGCGATGGTGACAGGAACGCCCTTCTTTCCTTGGTTGGTTATGGTCATGCGGAACAACGCGGCGGGCAGCGCGGAGAGGGTGTAGTCATGGGGGATCAGGGGTGAGAAAGCCCGGATCGAACACGCGATGCCATCTAGATCTCCGCACTCGATATCCGCCGCGGGGAAGTGACCCCAGAGACGTGTGGGAATCTTGTTCTTGGCATTGGGACCGAATCCATAGGTTTTGTCTCCCGCCTTGATCTCGAAACCACAGGAGGCCGGGACAGGCTTGGGTTTAAGCCAATCATTCTCGCAGGAGGTGGCCCCGAAGGTGCCATCGGAATTCAACTCGATGAAGCCGGTACCAAGGGCACCCAAGGGGAAGGCGCTGGTGGCCTCCCCGGCCTGATACCAGACCCCGGTGACCGGGACTCCGAAGCCAACGGGTGTAAAGGAATCAAACTGAGGAGCGGCAACCAAAAGGGAAAGCAGCGGAAGGATGGGCATGAGCGATTCTCCTGAGACACGAATGAAGAATGGCGGCGATCCGTCAATGGGGCCAGTATAGAACTTTGGAGACCACTCGGTCGAGTTCCACGCTCGTCATTCCCTCGAAGCCATGACCTCATCCTCCTCCACCGTCCCTCCCGTCTGCGGCACTCTTGGCGAGTGCGCCCCGCAGCTATCGGTTTCCGGCTCTTTTTCGTCTTGCGCATAGAATCCGAAGGATTGCAGCTCGCGCAGTTTCGGGAGGATGTCCTCATGAATCCGGCGCTGGAAAAATCCGGGGAAGATGTCCGGGTGGTTGGAGATGAAATCGAACAGGGAACGGTGCTTGGGGGGGATCGAAATGCGCACGGAGCGGTAGAGCTCGTGTCCTGTCAGCATGTATTCGGGAAGCAGCTCATAGCAGAATTCGAGTTTTTCGGGATTACCATATTCACGGCAGATCTTGGTTTGAGGAAGGAAGCAGAATAACGAGGGTAGTATACGTGCTCCCATCATGCGGAACGACAGCATTTGAAACAGAGTCTGCCTGAATTCCTCCTGAGTCTCGAATGGAAATCCCCAGATGTAGAAAGCATCCACGCGGGGAAAGATTTGAATCGCCTCGGGAATGAGATCCAAAACCATCTCGGTGGTGAATCCCTTGTCTGTCAATTCAAGAATCCGGTTGGAGGCGGACTCGATGCCGAAACGCAGCTCCACGCACCCGCAGTCCACCATGGCCTCCATCATCTCCACATCGGTCAGGTTTACACGTCCGAAGGCCTTCCACTTGACACGCATCTCCGAGTTCTTCAGCGCTTTGCAGAATGACATGACTCGTTCCTTGCCGGAGACAAAGAACTCATCCTGAAAGAGAAACATCTCCACCCCCGCGCGCTCGCGCAGGACACGCATCTCGCTGAGAATGCTGTCATTACTTCGGTGGAAGGCTTGATGCCCCCAGATGGGAGCGACTCCACAGAACGTACATTTATAGGGACAACCCCTCGAGCTGATCACTCCATAACCCGCATACTTCGGGAGATTAACCTTCTCGAAGGCCGGAAAAGGAATGCTGTCTAAATCCGTGATCCGCGCACGGCCGGTGTTGCGGACCACATGCCCATCCTCCCGGAAAAGGACTCCTGGAATTCCCTCAAGCGAGCGTCGATTCTTGAGTGCCTCCAGAAGCTCGGGGAAAGTCTGCTCCGCCTCACCTTTGACAATGATGTCAATCCATGGAAAGCGCTCAAGAATTTTTTCTTCGACCGCGGCGGGTCCCACTCCTCCCACGATGATGGTCTTATCCGGGTGTCTTTCGTGGAATTCACGCAAAGCAAGAATGGTGAAGGGCAACAGGTTAGCCATGCAGCTGACCCCGACGATATCGGCGGAATCCTCCAGAAAACTCGCGATATTGCAAGCCTCGAAGGGATCCTCGAATTCATTGACTTGGTAGTCGCGGAAATCGACCCGCCATCCGGCATTTTCGAGTGCCCGCACCAGATACAACGGCCCCAGGGGAACATGCAGCTCCCGGTCCACCTTGTCGTAGTAGCGCACGAACAAGAGGTTCAGGTTTACAAGCGTTACATCGGCACCACGAGAGGTGATCACAAATTACTCCTTTGGATCCATTCCCGCCACATCTGGTTGAGATCCAGATTGCTCCGCACGGGATTGATACCACTGCTGGAGGAACAGAAGGAGATCGCGGTTATCAATGACTCC
>CAZORO010000039.1:0-10252 GCA_964581845.1 uncultured bacterium | reverse complement strand
ATCCAGATCCGCCGACATCCGTGTTCGGGTTGGTGTGGGAGTCGTTGTAGCTGTGAGAGTATCGCTGGGTGTTGGACTTATCGTGGCCGTAGGAGTGTCGGAGGAGGTTGGAGTCGTTGTCTCCGTGGGGGTGCCGGTAAGGGTGTCGGAAGGAATTGGAGTTGCTGTCTCCGTGGGGGTGCCGGTAAGGGTGTCGGAAGGAGTTGGAGTTGCTGTCTCCGTAGATGTACCGGTAAGGGTATTGGATGAAGTTGGAGTCGTTGTTTCCGTGGGAATGCTGGTAAGCGTATCGGAAGGAGCTAGAGTTGCTGTCTCTGTGGGGGTGTCAGATAAGGTCAAGGTCGCGGTTGGGGTGGGAGTGTCTGGGAAGATACCAATTGGAGTGGCGGTTAGGGTTGCTGTTGGGGTAGGAGTATCGGGAAGAATCCCTATCACCGCCGGGAGGGTTTCCGTGGGGGTGGGGGTGTCGCTCATGACACCACGAATCGGATCATAGGTTGGGGTGGGAGTGTCGGGACGGATGCCATCCACCGGTGGCTCCGTGGCGGTGGGAGTTGGTTTATCCGGAAGAATACCAAAAGATATGTCGCGGGATGTTTCGGCGGAGGAATTCCTTTGAAGGAACTCCTGGATCACATTGAAGGACCTAAGACTGAGTCCCTCCGGAGCTTTCAACCGGCTCTCAAGAATGGGGGTGGCCTCCGCCCGTTGGGGGGCGGACACAGTCAAACTTGCTAATGCGGCTAATGAAGCCGCAGTTGCTCGTAAGCCTCCCCTTGAGGGGGTACGGCGCGTGTCAAATCGTTTGGCGATTCCGAAGAGTTCCTTGTCGCGAATCGTCCGGAGAACTTCCCGCTCTGTTTCGTTTAGGAGGATGTTGGCTCGTTTGAGGGCGGCCTCACGGTCACGGCCGAACTCCTCTCGAAAGGTTGGGTCAGCCGCCGCGAGCAGGACAATCGATTCCAATCCATGGGGCAGGCCGGTCCCTCGATCCCTTTTCCCAAATGGCTGCCCTCCAACTATGGTCGGGCAGGATTCCTCCCTTGGGGGTTCCATCTCTTCCTCCTCTCAAGCCATTGAGAAGGCTTCTATTCTCTGTTTAACATCTTCGTCCTGATCAGGTTCCTGTCAAGTGTTTTTTGTTCACGTTGTAAAATTGCTTGATAATGGCTCTGCAGGAAGACTTTCTTGGTATCTGGGGCCCGTATTAAGGCACACAGTCTCTGAATCCTGATAATATAGTTGCCGTGAACACGCTATGATGCGCAGATCGCTCGATAAAACACTTGCGGAACGTACCGGCAAGGCACTCCAACTTCTACAGGAATGTAAAGTCTGCCCAAGGCGATGCGGGGTCAACCGGCTGAAGAACGAGACAGGGAACTGTGGGATCGGACGGTTCGCCAGGGTGGTGAGTGCCTTCCCTCACTATGGAGAGGAGAACTGCCTGAGGGGAACCCGGGGTTCAGGAACCATATTTTTCGGGGGCTGTAATCTCCATTGCGTATTCTGCCAAAACTATGATATCAGCCAGTGCCCAGCCGGAGAGGAGTGCTCTCCCTCCATGATTGCCCACTACATGCTCTGTCTTCAGGAGCGGGGCTGTCACAACATCAACTTTGTCACTCCCTCCCATGTCCTGCCACAAATGCTAGAAGCGATCCAAATTGCGGTCGACAAAGGTCTGCATATTCCCATCGTGTATAACTCAAGCGCCTATGATTCCGTCGAGGCTCTCCAGCTCCTTGATGGAGTTGTAGACATCTACATGCCGGACATGAAGTATTGGGAGACCTCCACGGCTGAGTCTCTTTCAAGCGCTACTGATTATCCCGAACGCGCCAGGCAGGCGATCCGTGAAATGCACCGCCAGGTGGGTCCGCTCGATCTGGATTCCGAGGGACTTGCCAAGCGGGGAGTCCTTGTACGTCACCTGGTTCTGCCCGGACTCATTGAGGAGTCAATCCATATCTTCGATTGGCTTGCCCAGGAGGTCTCTCTTGACACATATATTAATCTGATGACCCACTACCGTCCCGCATATCGTGTGGGAAGAAGAACAACCAAAGGACTTTCCTTTTCCGGGATCAACCGCTCCTTGACACACGAAGAAATGACGCAGGTCATCCATGCGGCGCGTGAGGCTGGCCTCTGGAGGTTCGATGGATAGGTCTTCGTGGGGTAGTCAAAGAATGCCATACCATGTCAGTATGCGTTTTATTCAATGAATTCACTTTGTAAATGGGGAAGGAAATCATACTCAAATGCGTTTTGGAATGACTGTTATTATGCTTCTGGCGCTTCTCAGTGTAGAGGGCCAATCCGAGCCATCCAATGGTGTTTCTGTTGGACGCCTAAGATGTGAGGGGCGTGAGAATCCAGAGGGCATCGATGCTCCTCATCCCGTGTTGAGCTGGATCCTTGTGTCTGAGGAGCGTGGAGCTGCACAACAAGCCTACCAAGTGCTAGTGGCCAGCCACCCTGATCTCCTTATGGAGGGAAAGGTTGATTTTTGGGATTCAGGAAAGGTGGCCACGGATCAGTCTGTTTATATCCAATACAGTGGCAAACCATTAGCTTCCGGGCAGCGTTATTTCTGGTCGGTGCGGATTTGGGACAAGTCTGGCACTCCCTCGGAGTGGAGCGCACCAGCCAACTGGTTGATGGGGCTGTTGCATCCAGAGGATTGGAAATCCCGTTGGATCGGATTGGATGAGGGACCAGTTTCCACTGATCTCTCATCCGCGCAATGGATCTGGTATCCCGATGGACAGCCGGTAATTGCCAAGCCGTCGGGATCCTGTTTCTTCCGGCGTGAGATTCAGATACCCGAGGACCGGAAGCTGATTTCGGCGACTCTGCTGGCAGCGGCCGATAACCGCATGACTGCTTATCTGAATGGCCAGCGTTGTGGCGGCGTGGAGGATTACCGTACAGCATTGGAAATCAATCTTCTGGCCTTTCTCCGGCCAGGTGAAAATATGCTTGCCATTGAGGCGAAGAATGATACGGATACTCCTAACCCAGCGGGATTGATCGGGATCATCTGGCTGGAGTTTGATAATGGAGAAGTTCTGCCGATTCCCACTGATGGACAATGGCGTGTCTTCAACCAACTCAACCCTGGATGGAATGAGAATCGCTTTGATGACTCATCCTGGTCCAATGCAGCCATCCTTGGTCCGGTGGGTATGGCTCCCTGGGGAGATGTCGCCGTGCCTGACTCACGCAGACTCCCAGCCCGGATGCTGCGGCGGAGTTTTGCTGTTGAGAAGCCCATTCAATCCGCGGTGATTCACATGGCTGGTCTGGGTCTTTCGGAGCTTTACATAAATGGTCAGAAAGTAGGGGATGAGGTCCTCTCACCTGCGCTGAGCGAGTATGAGAAGCGGGTCTATTATGTCACGCATGATGTTACTGATTTCCTCAAGCAAGGGGTAAATGCCCTCGGAGTGTGGCTCGGTAACGGTCGTTTCTATGCCCCGCGTCCCAGTTCTTTCGTGGGAATGAAAAGCTATGGTTATCCCAAGCTCTTCCTCCAAATGGATATTCACTACATGGATGGAGAGAAACAGCGGATCGTCAGTGATACCGGGTGGAAGATCACTACCGATGGTCCCATCACCGCCAATAATGAGTTTGACGGTGAGGAATATGATGCCCGTAAGGAGCTGCCGGGTTGGAATATCCCTGGGTATGATGATTCAGCTTGGAAAAATGCTGTTGAAGTCGAACCACCCAAGGGAATGCTGTGTGCCCAAGCCATTGACCCCATCCGCGTGACCGAAACACTCAAACCTGTATCCGTGACCTGTACCACACCTGGGGTGTTTGTCTTCGACATGGGACAGAACATGGTGGGATGGGTCCGGCTTAAAGTGAAGGGAGAGAAGGGAACCCGTGTCAACTTCCGTTTCGCGGAGACCATGCGGGATGGGCGTCTCTATTTTGATAACCTTCGTAGTGCGAAATGTACGGATACATACATCCTCAAAGGGGAAGGGGAGGAAGTTTATGAGCCACATTTCACTTACCATGGATTCCGTTATGTGGAAATGCATGGATTTCCTGGTGAGCCAGATGTGTCCACCCTCGAGGGCCAGGTTGTTCATGATGCTTTGGAACCAGTGGGAACCTTTAAGTGCACGGATGAGACAATCAACCAGATTTACCGGAATGCAGTTTGGGGTACACGCGGGAATTACCGCAGCATTCCCACCGACTGCCCCCAACGCGATGAGCGCCAGGGCTGGCTGGGGGACCGTTCCGAGGAATCCCGGGGCGAGATGTCGATGTTCGATACTGGCCGATTCTACGCCAAGTGGATGCAGGACATCGAGGATTCGCAACAGGATTCGGGAAGTATTCCCGATGTCGCCCCGCCTTATTACCCATTTTACACAGATAATGTCACCTGGCCGAGTAGTTTTATTATCATCCCTGGCATCCTATATGAGAAGACCGCTGATTTACGTTTGATCGAACGTCATTATCCAGCCATGCGGCGTTGGATCGAGCATATGCGCGGCTATATCGCGGATGGCTTGATTCCAAGAGATCAGTATGGGGATTGGTGTGTGCCTCCCGAATCGCCGGAACTCATTCACAGCAATGACCCCAACCGTAAGACCTCTGGACCCCTCATCGCAACTGCATACTTCATTCATGACCTCGATCTGATGGAATGCTATGCCGATCTTCTGGGTAGGCAGGATGATGCCGGGCAATTCCACACCGCCGCCAGTGAAATGCGCACTGCTTTTGACCGTGCATTTTGGAACGACGCGAAAAGACAGTATGACAATGGTACTCAAACCTCGAGCGTACTCGCGCTGGCCTTTAATCTGGTTCCTGGCGAGAAGAAAGATGCAGTCATTCAACATCTCACCACATCGATCATGACCACCAACAAGGGTCATGTGGGGACGGGCCTGATTGGAATGCAGTGGCTGATGCGCGCATTAAGTGAAAATGGCCATGTGGATGTAGCTTACACTATTGCGGCAAAACGCGACTTTCCCAGCTGGGGCTATATGATAGACCAAGGCGCCACAACCATCTGGGAGTTGTGGAATGGCAATACAGCGGAGCCAGGAATGAACTCTCATAACCATGTCATGCTACTGGGTGACCTGGTCACCTGGTTCTATGAATACCTCGCCGGAATTAATACAGATCCAGTCCGGCCCGGATTCAAAAGGATCATATTGAAGCCATACTTGCCCACTGCATTACCATCAGCGGAGGCATCTCTACAAACGATGTATGGAGAGATTGCTAGTAGATGGAAACGTGAACAGAAAAACTTCTCGTGGGAGACGGTCATTCCCCCCAACACATCGGCGGAGGTCTATGTTCCATCGAAGGACCAGGGGTCTGTTTCCGAGGGGGGAGTATCCATCAGGGAGTCAAAGGAAATACGATTCCTGAGGCATGAGAAGGGAGCTACTGTCTTGGAGGTACCATCGGGGAAGTATCTATTTCAGTCGATCCTCCCATAAAAGAAGATGGAAGGCGGGAATCCATGGCTACATTCCATCTTGATCTTATCCTTTGATGTCAATTAACGGGTGACTCCCCAATTCTCAGTAAACTGAATGAAATAACCGGCGATTCTTTTTGTATTTGGACGGATCTCATAGTCCACGATGAGCCGTTCGTTCTTTTCAGTCTGAACCGAGCATGGGTAACCTCCATCCATAATGGGGCTTTCATCCTTATTGTACGCGAAACAAAGGAGTTGGTCTTCGACATCCCAATGTAAAAAACTGGAATCTGAAGTGGTGACTGCTGAAACAGAAACCATCCGTCTGTCCGAATAAATTAAAGTTGGAACTCCATTATGAAACATAATTTGTGGAGGCGAGGGAGCGCGCTTGCTCTGTACATTGGATGGTTTGGGAATGGACCAGGTTTTACCGCTATCGTGGCTTTCCGAGACCCAGAAGGTGCCATCGGATTGAGGATGATTGTTACGGAAAATGCCGATAATCCGTCCCGGTTCCGTCTCCAAGGCATCCCACTCATCCCCTATAAAACCTTCACTGTCCGGGATACGGACCGATTCCCAGGTCTTCCCGTTGTCCATTGAGAGCCCCGCAAGAGCTCCGCTGCCAGGCGCGATGTAGTAGGGGAGAAGTAGATTGCCATTCTTCAGGATGATCGCCGCGCTCCGTGTACGTGTATTAGGAGTTCCGGTGGAGATAGGAACCGTCCAGGAGCTTCCATCATCATTCGAGTGCATCACCATTGCAGCGGATTCTCTGTCCGAGGTATAAGTATTGAAACAGACTAAAAGAGTGCCGCCGTGAACCTCGGAGATGGCCGTGTTACGATCGTCAATTTGTGGGGAATCCAGAATCGGCACGGCTTGAGACCATGTACATCCATTGTCCACACTCTTAGTAAACATAATACGGCCGGAGCTTGAGTAATCATGGATGGTACCCTCGCGGAATACACAATAGAGGATCCCATTCGATCCTTTGGTGATCCAAGGCCAGCCGGGGTATTCTCCCTCGTAGAGGATCACCCCTTGTTTACTCTTCGCCGATTGTTTTTGATCCCCTGCCGATGGCTTCGCAAGCGCCATTGCCATGCTTCCCATCGCAAGATTTTCCAGGAATGAACGGCGTGTAGTCATTGAAAGACACTCTCCTCGCGTGTGACGGCTATGAAGTCAGAATCATCCTGATGTGTAAAGGCGATGGATAAAAAAATTGCATCATTATTCAGTAAACGCATTCCTTCGCGGCGTTCGCGTAAGCCGTAAGATTTTCAACCGGAGTATCGAAGAAATGGTCGGCGAGTGAGCAGATGTAGCCTCCATCCTGGCCAACTTCCTCAAAGAGGCGATGAACCGTATTCCGGATCAACTCAGGAGTGCCATTAGTGAGCACATTGAACTGGTCGACACCACCAATCAGGGCGACCCTATTTCCAGTTTTCTTCTTGTAATCCCAAGGTTCCTGGTTGCCGCCGATACTGATGGGTGCGAGAGTCTCGGAGGCATCGCAACCATTATCAATAATATGTTCCTCAATGCCGAGAGTCCCTCCACAGGTGTGGTAGGTGATTGGAAAACCGAGGCTGTGAAGCGCATCATGAAGTTTTCTGTCGTAAGGGAGGCAGAATTCTTCATGAAGGGTGGGCGAGATGACGGTCGATGAGGCGGCACCTCCCCCTGTTTCGATTAGGTCGAACTTGGCGCCTTTCATGGAATCGATGAACAGGAGTTTTTTCTCGAGCAGGATGTTGAGAAGCTCATGCACCCAGGCGGGGGAGTCGTTGCAGGCGAAGATAAGGCCGCTGGTGTCCATGAGGCAGCAAGCGTGCTGCCAACACCCCGCCTGGTCGCCCCAGACAAATCCCCTTAAAATGCCGTCGTTGCCCACCTCGTCGTAAACACATTTTACTGGTTCGGGGTCAAAGCGGGGAACCGGCATGTACTTGCGGATAATCTCAATATCCTCCGGCTTCTTGATCAGGTATTCCGTGATCCAGGTGGTGGTCCGGTCTCCTCCCGTCTGGTAAGTGAGGGTTGCCTCTGGAGTGTGGATGGTGTGGCGTGCGATCCTGTTGTTGGGATCGGCGGAAATGACTGCGACCTCATCACGCCACTGAGGAGTGGAGCTCTGTTGTGTGTCAGCGTTGACCAGCCAGAACTGCCCCATGGTTTGGAAGTACTGAATCTGCGCATCCATGCCAAACCGTTTGAAGGCCGCCAACGCGCTGATGCCCCCCAGGTATTCATCGAGGTGATACCCCTGCCATTGGTGAACCGAGATGGGAAGCCGGTCTGGTTTCTCCTTGTGCAGGGCTCGCATCATCCGTTCCTTGCTGGTCATCGTAGCCATCGTGTCCTCCCCAATTCCGAGAGACGATTATGAGATAACATTACCATTCCATTGTCTCATGCGGAAAGCAATGCCACCTCATGTGGGTTTCTGTTGCAATCAGACTGGAACAGATTGTGTGGCAAGTTTCTGGATTTGGTGCCAGGTGATGGAGTCCACTGGAATGCCGGTTGATTCACGTTTGGCCATCATTCGGAACTCCGGCTCTCCAGGAACCAGGACTTCATCCACTCCCTCCACCGGCGTGGAAGACTTCATGTAACGAATGACCTGGTCCACCAGGCTTATGAAAACCTCGAAAGGCATGAAGGCTGTTGGGTCGATGATGATGAAACAGACACCATTCCCCACCCACTCGGGATCGGTGATGGGAATACCCGCCAGGCACCCACTCAAGAGGTCTACAAGCAAACCAAAAGCATATCCTTTGTGGCCGGCCTGTTGTCCTCCGAAGGGAAGGATTGCTCCCTTGGGCGGGCCATAAAAGCGGTTCGGATCGGTGGTTGCCTGTCCATGAGCATCCACAATCCAGCCTTCGGGCACGGATACGCCCTTATTCCGGTGAATACGGATCTTGCCCTCAGGGGCGGCCGAGGTGGTAATGTCCGCCAGGATCGGCCAGCCTGAACTCGGGAAGGCGTAAGAAACCGGGTTGGTTGCAAGCCGTGGCTCTTTTCCTCTCCAGGGAAGAACGAAATGGCCATAACCCGGCGAATTACATGTGGCAAGGGTCACCATCCCCTCCTCCGCGGCCCGCTGTGGGTAAGCTCCAAGACGCCCCACATGGTTACAGTCACGTGTCACCACACAGGCAACCTTGGTTTCACGCACGGTCTCGATTCCCGCTTCAATCGCAGCCATGGCCCCCACCTGTCCGTAATTCCGGCCGCAATGTACCACCAGCGTACTGGGAGTCCGCTTCTCGATCTCGATCCTGCCACCTGGAACAATCATCCCCTTGTGGATTTCCTCTACATACTGTGGGATCCGGCAGACCCCATGCGAGTCTACACCCATCAGGCTTGAGGTGATCAACTCTTCAGTTACAGTTCTGGCCTCATCCTGTGTGCTTCCCAGAGAACAGAAGATAGAGACTCCCATTTCGAGGATCTCTTTTGGGTTTACGACAACGGTTTTGTGCTTCATCGCCGTTCTCTCCTGTTTCCGAGCCGACCAGAATTCTTTGATAGGCCCTGATGAGCTGGTCTGCTCACCTTATTCTCTCGCATGACAAATCGATTTCTTCCCGGCCCTTTGGGTCCCTCTCCAAGAACTCTGATGAGGAGCCAATTCCGGTATCGAGATTGATAGTATAATATACAATATGAACATTTGTTTTGTCAACCAGAGAGATCCTCCCGCAGATGCGGACTGGCCGGTCACTCCCAGGGTTCATTCCATTCGATTGAAATGATGAGAAAACCTTTCTCCCGTAGAATTCTTCAAAAAATTGCCTGGAGAACTTATTGGTTGAAAAGACGGTGTTGTCTCTCAGAGAAGGACAGAGATTCATCCGAGACAACACTTTGTACTCTATATACTAGAAACAACACTGTTCCCTAGTATTCTCTGGTTGCATTCCTGATTTGGTCCGCCAGACCTCCTTGGCGTGAGAACTCAGCAAGGGACTCCTTCAGTAATGCCGCGGGAACCGCCCAGAGCATTAAGTTCTGATAATAATCGGTGCCAAAATGGCGCTCCCCCGTTGAACCCAGGATCATGTTCGGAAGGTCCCAGGGATGACCATGATCGCACACCATGTTCTTCATGGCCTTCCTGAGTATTTCAGTTCCATATTCCACCTCGCCTTCGTACATGTAAGTCATCGCGAGAATCATGATCTCCGGTAAGAACATCGCGGTGGCGCCATATTCCGCGACCTTATTATCGCCACTGAGTGGTTGGCCCTCGGAAGAGGCGAAGCTGAGCGCTCCACAGACCACATGGCCGGTACATTTCTCACGGATGGTGGTCAAGACAGCTGGAATACGGTCTTCGTGGAAGACATTTCCAACTCCATGAAACCGTGCCGCCCATTCACCATCCAGCTGGTAAGCCATGATGGCATCGGACTTCTCACCCGTTTGATCATCAAAGTAGTTGAGATAGTAGGAGCCATTCCACATCTTCTCCTCCATTGAATGGCTCCCCTGGAGAAGCCACTGATGACACTGACTGGCATAGTCCTCATCCCCCATCGCTCGTGCCATGCGTTCCGCGATACGCAGTGTGGCAAGGCGAAGCCCTCCCATGTGGGATGCCATTCCAAGCCATTGGCCCCATTCAAACCACTCCATGCCTCCCTGGTCAGGCATCCGGATAACATGGTCCGGACGAGTGGAGAGATTCATGGTCAACGTGTTCACCTTCCGTACTGACGGATAGAAATCTTTGAG